>JBJMGZ010000570.1:0-5958 GCA_045807605.1 Thermoanaerobaculia bacterium
GGGTGGGTCCTGCCGTTGGAGATCTACGCCTACGCCTTCGACGCCAAGGGCCAGGCCCGGGACTTCTTTTCCCAGACCGTGGGCCTGGAGCTCCTCAAGGTCGGCGCGGCGCTGGAGCAGAGCGGTCTCAAGTTCTTCGGCCACCTGGACCTGCCGCCCGGGAGCTGGGCGGTGCGGGTGCTGGTGCGCAACGCCGCCACGGGCGCCGCCGGAATCAAGTCGGTGACGGTCGAGGTGCCCGAGTTCGCCAAGGCGGAGCCGCTCCTGCTGCCGGCCTTCTTCCCCGAGCCGGCCGGCAAGTGGCTCACCGTGCGCGAGAACCAGCCGGGGGTGCAGGTGGCCTATCCGTTCATGGTCGGCGAGCAGGCGTACATTCCGGCCTCGCTGCCGTGGCTGGCCCCCGGACAGGAGGCGCCGATCTCGCTCGTGGCCTACCATCTGCAGCCGGGGGAGCTGCAGGCCGAGGCGCGGGTCCGCACACTGGAAGGCCGGGACGCCGGCACCGGCCGCATCCGGATCGTCCAGCGTCATCAGGGGACCGCCGGGGGTGCCGAGAGCCTGAGCGCCGTGTTCGAGCCCCCCGCCGGGCTCGCGCCGGGCGAGTACCTGCTGACGGTCACGCTCACCGGCGCGGCCGGAGAGAAGGAGAGCAGCGTGGCGTCGTTCGCCGTGCCCGGCCCGGCGCTTGCAACCTTCCCTTGAAAACGAAGCGGCACCCGGAGAGATGGGCGGCCCGGCAGTCCTCGAAGGACGCCGGGGCCGTCCGTCAGAGGTGACGGTCTTTTCGAGGAGGAGATATCCAATGCGCTCTCTTTGCATCCTGCTGCTCGCCGCGCTGTCCGCGCCGGCCTTTGCCCAGACGTTCTCGGAAGCCACCGACGTGGTGGTGGTCGAGGTCCCGGTGCAGGTGATCGGGTCCGACGGCAAGCCGGTCCGCGGCCTGACCGCGGACAACTTCGAGGTCTACGAGGGCCGCAAGAAGCAGCCCCTGGTCGGCTTCGAGGCCCTCGACCTGGCCTCGCGGCCGGCGGCCGGGGAGAAGGCGGCGCCGCCCCCGGTCGCGGCCCGCCGCCACTTCCTGATGATGTTCGACTTCACCTTCTCGTCGCCCAAGGGGCTGACCCTGGCCCGCGAGGCCGCGCGCACGTTCGTGGAGCAGCTCCACCCGAGCGACGTGGTGTCCGTGGCGAGCTACACCACCGACAAGGGCACCGAGGTGCTGCTCCAGTTCACGGGCGACCGCGGCCAGATCCTGGCCGGGATCGACCGCCTCGGCCTGCGCGCCTTCCGCCGCGAGGAGCAGGTTCCCGACCCGCTGGGCCTGATCGTCGTGGACGACCTCTTCACCGCCCTCCACAAGGGAGACCCCAGCAACCCGGGCCGCCAAACCGGCGGCAGCATCGACAGCGGCGAGATGGAGCACGTCATCGCCGTCGAGCTGGGCCGCACCTCCCAGGTCACCCGGGAGCGGGCCGTGGCGAACATGACCCGCTCCTACGCCGAGCTCGCCCACATGATGGCGGGCGTGCGCGGCCGCAAGTACCTGGTCCTCTTCTCCGAGGGGTTCGACTCCGCCCTCCTCTCCGGCACCGCCAACACGGACGAGCAGCTCGCCATGGCCGAGGGGACCCCCCTCTGGGACATCAACTCCGCGGACCGCTTCGGCAGCACCAAGACCGTGAGCCAGGTGGAGGCGATGCTGGAGGAGTTCCGCCGCGCCGACTGCGTCATCGAGGCGGTGGACGTCGCCGGCCTGCGCGCCGGGGTCGTCAGCGAAGCGCAGTTCGTCGGCGGCAAGGACAGTCTCTTCCTGATGGCCAAGGAGACCGGCGGCGAGCTGTTCGAGAACACCAACCAGCTCGACGTGGCCGTGTCCAAGGTGCTGGAGCGGACCAGCGTCACCTACGTGCTCGCCTTCCAGCCCAACGCCGCGGACATCGAGCGCGACGGCAAGTACCACAAGCTCAACGTGGAGCTGAAGAACGGCCCCAGGGGGGCGCGGCTGGTCCACCGTCCCGGCTACTACGCGCCGCAGTCGTACGACAAGCGGAGCCCGCTCGAAAAGGCCATGGTCGCCGGCCAGGCCCTGGTCGGAGCCGAGGAGATCAGGCAGGTCCGCACCTCGGTGCTGGCAGCGGCTTTCCCCGTCCCGGGTCCTGTCCCGGACGGCGGCCCATGGTACGTGCCCGTCCTGATCGAGGTGGACGGTCCCAGCCTCACCGCCGGCATGCAGGGTAGATCGCTGCCCACCGACATCTACGCCTATGCCTTCGACGCCGAGGGCCGGGTGCGGGACTTCTTCTCCCAGACCGTGGGCCTCGATCTCGCGAAGGTCGGGCCGGCGCTCGCGCAGGGCGGCCTCAAGTTCTTCGGCCATCTCGACCTGCCGCCGGGCGAGTGGTCGGTGCGGGTGCTGGTGCGCAACGGCGCCACCGGGGCCATGGGCCTGCAGGTGGCCACGGTGCACGTGCCGGAGCCGTCGCAGGCCGGATCCGTGCTGCTGCCCGCGTTCTTCCCCGAGCCCCAGGGCAAGTGGCTGATCGTGCGCGAAGCGGCCCGCGAAGGCGACCGGGAGGTGCCGTACCCGTTCATGCTGGGCACCCAGCCGTACATCCCGGCCTCGATGCCGGTGCTCGCGGCGGGGCAGGGCTCCTCGATCTCGCTGGTCGGGTACCGGCTGCCGCCGGGGAAGCTAAGGGCCGAGGCGAAGGTCCTCACCGCCGACGGCCGCGAGGCCGGCGCGGGCACGATCGAGGGCCTCGAGCGCCTGGAGGCCGCCGCGGACGGCTCCGACCGGATGGTGGCGATCTTCGCTCCGCCGGCCGGTCTGCAGCCCGGGGACTACCTGCTGATGGTGACGGTCACGGATTCGGCGGGCGCTTCGGAAACGAGCGTCACACCCTTCCGGGTTGCGGGGATAAGATCCCCGGCGTGACGGAAACCGCGATCGCCGAAATCCATCTCAAGCCCGGGCGCGACAAGTCGGTCCGCGAGGGGCACCCCTGGATCTTCTCCGGCGGCGTCGGCCGCCTGGAGGGTGCGGGGGACGCGCCCCTCGTCCGCGTCCTCGACGCCTCCGGCCGGCCCCTCGGGATCGGCTTCCACAGCCCGCGCTCGCAGATCCGCGTGCGCATGCTCGGCCCCGGGCTGGACTTCCGCAAGCGGATCGCCGAGGCCCTGACCCTCCGCGCCGCGGTGGTGCCCCCGGAGACGACGGGCTACCGCGTCCTCAACGCCGAGGGGGACGGCCTGCCCGGCTGGACGGTCGACCGCTTCGGCGACGTCCTGGTGAGCCAGGTCACCGTCGCCGGGCTGGAGGCCCTGCGGGGGGAGGCCTACGCCGCCCTGGCCGAGGCGTTCCCCGGCCTCTCCATCCTCCAGATGAACGACCTGCCGGCGCGGCGGGCCGAGGGGCTGCCGTTCGGCGGCACCGAGACGATCCTCGGCGAGCCGCCGGCCGAGGCGCCGTTCCTGGAATCCGGGTTCCGTCTCATGGCCGAGCTGTCGGGCGGCCAGAAGACCGGCTTCTACTGCGATCAGCGGGAGAACCGTCGCCGGGTCGAGGGGCTGGCGGGCGGCCGGACCGTCCTGGACCTCTTCGCCCACTCGGGCGCGTTCGGCCTCTACGCCCTGCGCGGAGGGGCCGAGCGGGTGGTGCACGTGGAGTCCTCGGTGCGCCTGATCGAGCGCGGCCGGGAGCAGGCCGCGAGGAACGGCTTCGAGCGGGTCGAGTGGGTCAAGGCGAACGTCTTCGAGGACCTGCGGGAGCGCACGGACCGCTACGGCCTGGTGGTCTGCGATCCGCCGCCGCTGGTGCGCAAGCGTCCGGACCTGGACGCCGCGGCCCGCGCCTACAAGGACCTGAACCGCCTCGCCCTTCAGAGAGTGGAGCCCGGGGGCTTCCTCCTGACCTTCTCGTGCAGCGGCGCCGTGGACTCGAAGCTCTTCCGCCAGATCCTCTTCGCCGCCGCCGTGGAAGCCGGCGTGCGCGTCGCGCTCCTGGAGCCGCTCGCCGCGGCGCCCGATCATCCGGTGGACATCCGGCACCCGCAGGGGGAGTACCTGAAGGGCTGGCTCACGATGGTACGCGGGGCGGTGTAATGCGGCCGATTCCGTAGCACAGCATCTCTCTTCCCATGAGATCGGTGCGGCCTTGCAGCGTCTGGCCCAGGCGCTCGACCACGCGGATGGAGGCGCGGTTTTCCGGGGTGACGAGGCTGATGACGCGCTCCTTCCGCCAGACGGTGAAGGCGTGGTCCAGGGCCGCCCGCGCCGCTTCCGTGGCGAAGCCGTTGCCCCACCAGCGCCGGGCCAGGGTGCCGGCGAGCTCGAATCCCGGCCAGCCCGCCGGCTCGCAAAAGCCGACCACGCCGACGAACGCTCCGGTCTCCTTGAGCTCCACCGCCCATTCTCCGCAGCCCCCGAGCTGCCAGTGTCCGATCAGGAAGGCCAGGTGCCGCCAGGCCCGCCCGCGGTCCCACGGCCCTCCCGCGCCTGCCATGTAGCGCACCACCTCGGGGTCCGCGTACATGGCGGCGTAGTCGTCGATGTCGCTCCTGCGCAGCGGCCGTAGCCGCAGGCGTTTCGTCTCCAGGGTCGGGATTTCGAGGGTGTCCATCCTCTCGGTCTCCTCTCTCCGCCTTGTCCGCTCCGGGAGGCAAGGCTTGTCCTGAGAGCCCGGAGAGGCGGATGCTCCGGACCACGGGGACGCACCCTCCACGGGCACTGGCGCTCGTGCGGTCACCTGTCCCTGAAGGGAGAAGCCATGCTTCGTCTCGTCCTGCTTGTGCTTTATCTGGCCGCGTCGTTCTCCTCGGGGGATCTCCACGGCAACCTGGACCCCGACGGGCTGCCTTCGCAGCCGACGGGAGATCTCACCGGCAATCTGGACCCCAACGGTTGATCCAGCCTTACGGGGGGCGTCGCCGGCGCCCCCGCTTTTCTTTCCCGCGCGAACTGTACAAAGGCACACACTTCGGCGTAGTCTTAATTAACCGGAGAAGGCCACTGTCTAAGGAGACCCTTGAATGTCTCACCTGGGGCTGGAAGCCATGCGCAGGATTCTGGGTGGAGAGGGCGGCCCCCAGGAAGCCGAGGCAGCCGCGGAGCACCTCGTCTCCTGCGGCCTCTGCCGGGCCCAGGCCGGCCCCGTCGCCGACGAGCTGCGCGCGCGCAATCCGAAGCTGCCGGGAGAGGGTCCGCTTCAACTGGTGTTCGCCCTGATCGACCGGGAGCGCGAGGCAGGGGTGGACTACCTGGCCGCGGTTGCGGAGTGGGCCGAGCTGCAACGCCTGCCGGGCAGGCGGAGCCGACGGGACCGAGTGAGGATGACAAAGGCTTGTCATACGCTGACCTTCTTCAACCTCGTACTGGGCGAGCTCAAGGAGACGGCGTCCTGGGAGGAGGCTGAGTTCCTCGCGGGGCTCGCCCTTCTGTGCATCGAAGCGATGAGCCAGCGCCGGCTGATCGCCCAGGCCGCCGATCATGACTTGAAGGCCCAGCTCTGGACCGCGGTGGCCAACAACCGCCGGCGCGCGGCCGAATTGGAGCGAACGCATCAGGCCTTGGCCAATGCGGAGCGGTACCGGAAGGAAGGGACCGGAGATCCGGTCCTGGAAGCAGGGCTCCTGTCGATCACCGCGTCAACCCTGGCAGATGAGGGGCGCATTGCCCTGGCGTTGGGCGCCCTGGAAAAATGCAAGACGATTTACAGAAGCCGCTCCGAGTGGGCTCTTCTCGCGCGCACCCTGGTCAAGGAGGCCAACGTGCTCGTCGAAGCCGAGCCAGCCGGCGGCCTGGCGGCGCTCGATCACGCCGCCCCCTTGATTCCCGCCGAGGATTCGCACCTGAGGCTCCTCGCCGAGCTTCTCCGAGTGAGGTGCCTTCTCGAGCTCCAGAAGCCGGCGGAAGCCTTGCAGGTTTACCGGTGCTGCTCCCGGCTGCTCCTCGCCAGCCCGA
>JBJMGZ010000571.1:0-3867 GCA_045807605.1 Thermoanaerobaculia bacterium
AGAGATCTTCAGCGTTTTCCTCGAACAGCATTGCGGGCTACAGGAACGCCTTGATGGCGGCGATGGTCTCCTCCGGAGCGCTCAGGTTCGGGCAGTGCCCGGTCGCCTTCATCAGCACCAGCTCGCTGTCGGGGATCTGCCGGTGCACGTACTCCCCCACCGGTTGCGGGGCGATGGCGTCGTCGGAGCACTGCAGGATCAGCGAACGGGTCGTCACTTTCGGGAGGTCGGCCCGGTTGTCGGAGAGGAAGGTGGCGCGCGCGAAGTGCTTCGCGATCTCGGGGTTGGTGCGGCAGAAGCTGTTGGTCAGCTCCGTGCCGAGCTCGGGACGGTCCGGGTTGCCCATGATCACGGGCGCCATCGCGCTCGACCAGCCCAGGTAGTTGCTGTCGAGAGAGTCGAGGAGGCCGTCGATGTCCTCGCGGCTGAAGCCGCCGGTGTAGTCCCCGTCGTCGATGTAGCGGGGCGAAGGTCCGACCAGGACCAGCTTCTCGAACCGGTCCGGCTCCTGGTTCGCCGCGAGCACGCCCAGGATGGCGCTCACCGAGTGGCCGACGAAGATCACGCGCTCCAGCTTCAGCTCGCGGCAGATCTCGAGCACGTCGCCGGCGTAGCCCTGCAGCGACTCGTAGCGGCTCCGGCTGAAGGCCGAGAGGTCCGACCGGCCGGCGCCGACGTGGTCGAAAAGGACGACCTTGTACTGTTCCGTGAAGGCGGGGGCGACGAACCGCCACATGTTCTGGTCGCAGCCGAAGCCATGGGCGAAGATCATCGCCTGGCCGTCCTCCCGACCCGAGATCCTGACGTTGTTCCTGCTCAGGATGCCACTCATGGGGCCGGATGATACACCGGGCCTCTTCGAGCTACTTCCGCAGCAGCACCAGCGTCTCCGCATCGGTCTTCTCGGCGCGGGCGAAGAGGGCCTGGACCATCGGGTATTGCTGCTTGCCGAGCTCGCGCTGCTTGAGGTCGAACTGGCGGCGGTAGGTGAGGGAGCGCGCGCCGTCGGCCCATTCGACCGAGGTGAGCACCGCGCCGGCCGCGGTGTCGTGGCGGACCTGCTTGGGCAGCTTGTCGACGTCCCAGCCCTCGGGCCAGCGCAAGGTGAGCTCCACCTCGTCGCGATCGGGGTAGGCGAAGAGGATGGGGGAGACGCGGCTCGCCGCCTCGGCATGGAAGGGCTGCTTCACCGGACCGAGCGGCAGGCTGGGGAAGAGGGTGGCCTCGTCGCCGAGCACCTCCTCCTCGCGCTGCGCCAGCGACCAGGCGATCTCCACTTTCTGCTCGTCGATCGATTCCTGCACCCGGACGTCCGAGACCGTGTAATCGCGGTAGGACTCCTCCAGCCACTTCTTCCAGGCTGCCGCGGTCTCCTCGGCGCTCGGCTTCCAGCGCAGCCGGTCCCAGGCGTGATGGCCGGTCAGGGTCAGGCTGCCCTTGCCGGTGACGCGCCCGTCGCCGTCGAGCTCCAGGTCGACTTTCGCCAGGCGGCGGCTGTCCGTGTATGGAGCCTCGGGAAGCTTGACGATCTCGGGGCTGGCGCGGTCGTAGAGCAGGGCCGGCATCCCTTCCACGTTGGGCGCGAGGCGGCCGAAGGCGAGGCTGCGGTCGGAGGGATCGAGGAAGGTGCGCTGCCCGTCGAGATCGAGGGCCACGAGGACACGGTCGAACCAGGCAGGATTGGGGAAGTCCATGGCATAGTGGCCGTTGTCCCGTTCGCCTGCCCAGACGGCGCGCGCCTGGATGCCGGATGCCTGCAGCATGGATTGAAGGAGCAGGGCTTTGCCGGCGGAATCCCCGTGCCGGGCGGCGAGGACCGAGTCGACGGTAGTGCCGTCCTGCAGGTCCACCCCTCGCCCCTCGTCCGTTTCGATCTGATCGCGGACGAAGCGGTAGACCGCTTCCGCACGGGCGCGGAGGTCACCCGAGCCGGCCATCTCCTGGGCTCTGCGGCGGGCCGCGGCGGACTTTTTGAGCGCCTTCTCGTAATCGTCTCCGGACAGGTCGCAGACCGTGGCCCAGGTTTCCAGGAGGTGGACCGTCCGGGTCGGGATCTTGACCTGAATCGGCGCCAGGAGATACCAGCTCGACAGGTCTTCGAAGGGTGGTCCGAAAGGCTCGTCGGCAAGGGCTGGAAGGTTCCTTCCCGTCGCCCAGATCCGGTGCCCCGCCGGAGTCGTTCTGTAATCCTTCGTGTAGCCTTGCTGGATGCCCGTCTTCAACGGGTCCGAAAGGTACGTACGGAACAGGACGTTGCCCGGGAACTCGTAGACCACCTCCGAGTAGAGCGTCGGCACCTCTTCCTGAAAGTGCCAGGGCTCGAGCGCGAAGAGCGACGCTCCCCGGATGCGATAGCGGTAGTCGAGGACGGCGCCCACTTCGACGGCGGGAAAGGCGATCGAGGTGGTGAACACCTTTTCGGACCTCGACAGCCGGCGCTTGAAGATGGCGTCCTTGGGGAGCGGCACTTCGCGGCCGTCCGGCAGCACCGTGCGCCCCTCCAGGTTCTGCAGTCTGGAGTGCCTGCCATGGAAGAGCTGCACCTCCCCATACTTCTTGCCCTCTTCCGTCAGGATCTTCCGCCGCACCTCCACCGTGAAGCTGGGAGAGAAGCGGCCGGTCTTCTCGTCGAACATCGAGAACGTGCCCTTCTTGAAGAGCACGACGGCCGCGGCGTTCGGAGCTTCCGGCACCGAGGTCATCCGGAGCTCGGTCTCGGATACCGGCGGGAGATCGCCCGCCCGGGCGAGGCCGGCGAGCAGCAGGGCGGGGATGGCGAGCAGCAGCGATCGGCGAAGCTGGTTCATGGTCGAGGTCTCCACTTGTCTTTGTCCAGGGAGGGGAGAATCATTTCGCGAAACCCTGGCGCGCATCCTGCACACCGTCCTGCCCCCAAGGATAGTCCTGTAGGATGCAGGGCACTTCTGGGGGATCGCCATTGTCCGGGAACGGGAAGACGCCTGTCCGAGCTGCCGACCTGCGTGGGCTGAACCGTCTGGTCATCGACGCCACGGCGGGAGTGACCGACGTGGTGGAGGCCATGCACCACACCATCGCCCGGCCGGGCGTGGGCGCGCCGTCGCGAGGCCGGACGCGGGGCATCCCGGGGCTGGTGTACCGGAGCATCCGCGGCATCACCCGACTCGTCGGCGGCGGGATCGACGCCGCCCTCGCGCCTTTCACACCCCTGGGGGCGGGGAGATCCTCCCGCCAGCGCGAGGCCGTGCTGGCTGCCGTCAACGGCGTGCTGGGGGACCACCTCGTCGCCACCGGGAACCCGCTGGCGATCCCCATGGAGCTCCGGCGCGACGGGCGGCCGCTCGTCCCCACGCCCGGCAGCCGGCTGCTCGTGCTGGCCCACGGCCTGTGCATGAACGACCTGCAATGGAATCGGAAGGGGCACGACCACGGCGCTGCGCTCGCCCGCGACCTCGGCTTCACCCCGGTCTACCTGCACTACAACAGCGGCCTCCATGTCTCCACGAACGGGCGCGCGTTCGCCGGCCTTCTCGAGGACCTGGTCCGACAGTGGCCGGAGCCGGTGGAGGAGCTGGTGATCCTCGCGCACAGCATGGGCGGGCTGGTCGCGCGCAGCGCCTGCCACTACGGCAGCGCCGCGGGACATGAGTGGCTGGGGCGCCTGAAGAAGGTCGTGTTCCTGGGAACGCCGCACCATGGCTCTGCCCTGGAGCGCGGCGGCAACCGGGTGGACTCCGCCCTGGGCATCAGCCGCTACACGGCCCCCCTGGGCCGCCTGGGGAAGATCCGGAGCGCCGGCATCACCGACCTGCGCCACGGCAACCTGCTGGACGAGGACTGGGAGGGCCAGGACCGTTTCGAGGCGTCGGAAGACCCGCGGCGGCCGGT
>JBJMGZ010000572.1:0-2877 GCA_045807605.1 Thermoanaerobaculia bacterium
CTCCCGGGGAGGGTGCGCCTGGGTGGAGCGGGAGAGGGGGCCGGGGGTGAGGGCCCGCCTCACCCGTGACACAATAGAGCCCGGAGGAAGCCCATGCGGATCGTCCTGATCTCTCCCAAGGGACCGCTCTACCGGCATCGGGGCGGGATTTTCAAGCGGTCGCTCCGCTACATGCCGCTCACCCTCACGACGCTCGCCGCGCTCGTGCCGCCGGAGCTTGACGCCGATATCCGCCTGATCGACGAGGGCATCGAGGACGTCGATCCCGCCGCCGTCCAGGCGGACCTGGTCGGCCTCACCGTCATTACGGGCACCGCGATGCGCTCCTACGAGCTCGCCGCGGCCCTCCGCGCCCGCGGCATCCCGGTGGTCCTCGGAGGTCCGCACGTGACCCTGGTCCCCGAGGACGCCCAGCCGCACGCCGACGCCGTGGTCGTGGGCTACGCCGAGGAGAGCTGGCCCGAGCTGCTGCGCGACTTCGCGGCCGGACGGATGCGGCGGCGGTACGATCAACAGCCGGGCCTCTCCCTGGCCGGCCGGCCGTTCCCGCGCCGCGATCTCCTGCCGCGCAACCGCTATCTCACCGACGACGTCTTCGAAGCCACCCGCGGCTGCGTCCATCGCTGCGACTTCTGCGTCGTGCCTTCGGCCTGGGGCACGAAACCCTATCAGAAGCCGGTCGAGGAGGTCGTCGCCGACATCCGCCGGAAGGGATCGCGCAAGCTGATCTTCGTCGATCTGAACCTGATCGCCGACCGCGACTACGCCGCCCGGCTGTTCGCAGCGCTCATCCCGCTGCGCGTGCAGTGGTACGGCCTCGCGACCGTCCTCCTCGGCGACGACGAGGAGCTGCTCCGGCTCGCACAGAAGAGCGGATGCAGAGGCATTCTCATGGGCCTCGAATCGATCTCGCGGGAGAACCTGCGCGCCTCGAAGAAAGGTTTCAATTCCCCCGAGCGCTACCAGGAGCTGGTGCAGGCCCTGCACCGGCACGGTATTGCGCTGCAGGGCTGCTTCGTGTTCGGGCTCGACGACGATACGCCGGAGATCTTCATCGAGACCGCGCGCTTCGCCGTCGAGGCGCGCATCGACCTGCCGCGCTTCGCTGTGGTCACGCCGTTTCCGGGCACGGCGCTCTACCGGCGCCTGGAGAGCGAGGGGCGGATCCTGACGCGCAACTGGGAGCTCTACGACGGCCAGCACGTCGTGTTCCAGCCGGCGAAGATGAGCGTCGACGAGCTGCAGCGCGGCATCGAGACCGCCTGGAAATACGCCTACAGCGTGCCCTCCATGCTGCGGCGCCTGGCCGCCTCGCCGAGCCCGTGGCCGGTGCGCGTCGGGACGAACCTCGGGTACCGCTTCTACGCCCACAACCTGCACCGCTTCTACAACTGCGACTGGATCCTCGGGCTTGGAAGGGCGAAGTCCGCGGCGTGAGGCTTACGCTCGTCCACCCCTGCATCGGCCGCCGCGCCGGCGACCGCTCCTACATCCGCACCTGGCAGATGGAGCCGCTGCCGCCCGCCCTGATCGCCGGGATCACCCCGCCGGACGTGGAGGTGCGCTTCTACGATGACCGCATGGAGGAGATCCCGTTCGACGAGCCCACCGACCTGGTCGCTCTCTCCGTCGAGACCTACACGGCCCGGCGCGCCTACCAGATCGCCTCGGAATACCGGCGGCGAGGGGTGCCGGTCGTGATGGGCGGCTTCCACGCGAGCCTCTGCCCGGACGAGGTGGCGCGCCATGCCGAGAGCGTGGTGGTGGGGGAGGCCGAGGCGCTCTGGCCCGAGGTGATCGACGACTGGCGGCACGGCCGCGGCCGCAAGATCTACCGCCAGGAGGGGCGCACCGCGCTGGCGGGAGCGAACCCCGACCGGCGGATCTTCCGCGGCAAGCGCTACCTGGGCGTGGGGCTCGTGGAGGCCGGCCGCGGCTGCCACTTCAAGTGCGACTTCTGCGCCGTGCAGACGGTCTTCCAGGCCACCCAGACGCGCCGTCCCGTGGACGAGATCCTGGCCGAGATCGCGGCGATCCGCCATGAAAAGAAACTGATCTTTTTCGTGGACGACAACATCACCTCGAACCCTTCGCAGGCCAAGGAGCTCTTCCGCGCTCTCATCCCTCTCAAGGTGCGCTGGGTGAGCCAGGCGAGCATCAACGTGGCGCACGACGAGGAGATGCTGGACCTCCTGGAGCGCAGCGGCTGCATGGGCGTGTTGATCGGTTTCGAGACGCTCAATCCGGCGAACCTGCTCGCCATGAACAAGACGTTCAACACCATGCGCGGCGGCTACGAGAAGGCCCTCGAGAACCTGCGGCGCCACAAGATCCGGCTCTACGGCACGTTCATCATGGGCTACGACGAGGACACGCCCGAGCAGCTCCCCCGGGCCGTGGCCTTCGCCCGCGAGCACGGCTTCTATATCGCGGCCTTCAACCACCTGACGCCGTTCCCGGGCACGCCGCTCTACGAGCGGCTGGAGCGCGAAGGGAAGCTGCTCTACGAGAGCTGGTGGCTGGACGAGGCGTACAGCTACAACAAGGTGCCGTTCCGTCCGGCGCGCATGACGGCCGAGGAGGTGGAGCGCTGCTGCGTCGAGGCTCGGCGGGCCTTCTACTCCTGGCCGAGCATCCTGAAGCGGTCGCTCGATCCGGTCAACCGGGCGGACGCCTTCATGTTCCGCAACTATTTTCTGATCAATTGGCTCCACCGCGCCGACGTGGACGGCCGCAATCACTTCCCCCTGGGAGCGGAGGATTGGCGCGGAGAGCTGCGGGAAGCCGATTGATCGTCGATCTCGCGCGGCCCGAGGACGATCCGGAGATCCGGCGTCTGTTGCGGGACAACCCCATGGACGGCGAGATCCGCGTGTC
>JBJMGZ010000573.1:0-12883 GCA_045807605.1 Thermoanaerobaculia bacterium
GTGGCGGGCAAGGCGCTGCCCGCGGCGCTCTACGGCTCCTTTGCCATCGGGCTCCTGCGCGAGTACGCAGCGCACGGCGAGTTCCGGCCGGCGCAGGTCCTGGAGGCCCTCAACTGCAAGCTCCAGCACGTCCGCGTCGACCGCCGCTTCCTCGCCATGATCTTCGGCGTGGTGGACAGCGCCGACCGCACCCTGACGCTGTCGAGCTCAGGGCTGCCCTACCCGCACCTCGTGCGGGACGGCAAGGTGGAAGCGATCCTGCTGGCCGGCCTGCCGCTGGGCCTGCTGCCGGAGCGCACCTACGACGAGGTCCGTCTGGACCTCCGATCCGGGGACCTCGTGGTGATCTGCTCGGACGGGGTGGAGGAGAGCCGGAACGGGGAAGAAGAAGACTTCGGCAGCGAGCGCCTGAAAGACGTCGTCCTGGGCCTCGCCGCCCTCCCCGCCACCGAGATCGCCGAAGGCATCCTCGACTCCTGCCGCCGCTACAGCGGCAAGGCGGGAGCCGGGGACGACCGGACGGTGTTGGTGATCAAGGTGGCGTGAGGGCGGCACGGATGTTTCCTTCCGGCAAGATTCGCGTTATGATTCGAGAGATGCGTCCCGCCGTCGATGCGGTGGGATCGCCTCGGCTGCAGGGAGGCACGCATGGCTGAACCCGCACTGCCGCTGATACGGCTGGCAACTCTCGAGGATGGGCAGGGATGGCCTGCCCAGGGCGAATGGACGTATGAGGACTACCTGCGCCTCCCCGACGACGGCCGGCGTTACGAGGTCATCCGGGGGGTCCTCTACGTGGCGCCACCGCCGATCATCATTCACCAGACAGCCCAGAGCCATCTGTTCGCGGCCCTGTACAACCATGTCGTCGTGAACCGCCTGGGTATCGTCTATGCGGCTCCCGTTGACGTCCTCCTTCCGGAGCGCATCGCGGAACCGGTGCAGCCGGACCTCCTCTTCATCCGGGAAGAGAACCGTCCTCAGGGAGGAGACCCCAACTTCCCGGGCGTTCCCGATCTGATCGTCGAGATCCTCTCCCCGAGCACTCGCAGCTACGACCGCAAGACCAAGCTCGCCGCGTACCGGGACGCCGGTGTCCCTGAATTCTGGCTGGTGGACCCGCGGACCCGCACCGTCGTCGTCTACGGCTGGAAGGATGGGCAGTTCACAGAGTTGCAGCGTGGTGGCGACGGCAGCGAGGTCGGCTCGGTGGTCCTGCCCGGTTTCCGTGTCCAGGTCGGACAGCTCTTCCGCTGATCAGAGAGTCCGCCGCACTTTTCAGGAAAACCACGGCGCTGTCCGTCTCCTGGTTTGTTGTAGCCCGGCTTGCCGCCGGCCACGACTTCAAACCGGGAGGTATTCGTAATGAGTCGGACTTGCCGTTGCCTGAATTGCATCACACCCCCACACATGCTCAAGAAGCTCCTGGAGAGCAAGGACAAGGACATCCGCCAGGCTGCCTTGAACACGTTGCTGGCGACCAGCCGGCTGCGAGGGGAGCGGGAGGTGCGGTCGGTCGCGGGCTTCCTTGCGGCCCCGGCGAACGGCCGGCGTACCATCTACGATCTCCGGAAGAGCACGAACCTCTCCAGCGCCGTCGTGGCCCGCACAGAGAGTGGTCAGGAGCACGCCGACGGGTCCGTCAATCGCGCGTTCGACGGTTTCGGAGCGACCCGTAAGTTCTACAAGGACGTGTTCAATCGCAACTCCCTCGACGGCAAGGGGCTGCGCCTGGACGGGTACGTCCACCGCGGGGTTCATTACAACAACGCGTTCTGGGACGGGCAGGAGATGGTGTTCGGCGATGGCGATGGAGTGCTCTTCACCGACTTCACCCTCTCCCTGGACGTGATCGCCCACGAGTTGGCGCACGGGGTCACGGAGTTCACCGCCAACCTGGAATACCACAAACAGCCCGGGGCCCTCAACGAGTCCATGTCCGACGTGTTCGGATCTCTGGTCAAGCAGTGGACGCTCGGCCAGACCGCCGACCAAGCCGACTGGCTCATCGGCGCGGAGCTGTTCACCCCGAACATCGGGGCCGACGCCCTGCGATCCATGAAGGCCCCGGGGACGGCTTACGACAACGAGGATCTCGGTCGTGATCCGCAGCCCGATCACATGGACAGGTACGAGAACCTGCCGGACACCGATGACGGCGACAACGGCGGAGTGCACTACAACTCGGGCATTCCCAACAAGGCCTTCTACCTGACGGCCGTGGGGATTGGCGGGAACGCGTGGGAGGCCCCGGGGCACATCTGGTATGAGTCGCTCCTGGCGTCCAACCAGATCACCCAGTTCCAGGAGTTCGCCGACACGACCTACCTCAAGGCCGGCCAGCTCTACGGCACGGGCAGCGCCGAACAGCAGGCCGTCACGGATGCTTGGCGCGAGGTGGGGCTCCGGATCACCGGAGTGCCGGCGAGCACCCAGAGCGGCCGCCGGCCCAGGGGCTGGGACGAGGGCCGCGGCTCCGATGGGAGCGGGGATTCCCTCGCCGCCCTGACCCGGCAGATCGAAACCCTTGCCGGCCAGGTCAAGATCCTGACGAGGGACGTCAAGTCGCTGAAGGACAAGAAGGTGACAGTGAGCAACGCCGCTTGATGGATCCCGGGTTAAGATCTCCTTGAGGATACGACATGAAAGTCACACTGGCGAAGCATGGCGGGCTGGCGGCTGGAATGCGCCGCCCGCCCCTCAAGGTGGACTCGACCGAGCTTCCGGGAGCGGCGGCGGCGGAGCTGGAGCGGCTGGTGGCATCGGCCAAGGCTGCCCCGGCAGGTCAGGAGGAGAGACCCGGGCGTGCCCGGGACGCGATGAGCTACACGATCACGGTGGAGGAGGACGACGGCGCTGAGCCGACCGTGCTCCGTCACTCCGATGTGAGCGAATCGGCCGCGCTCTCCGCCCTGCTCGAATGGTTGGAGAGCCATCCAGAGAGACGATGAGCTCGGATGTAGCCGGCGATCTGGTCCAGGTCTTCGAGGGCAACTCCAGGAGATGCCGGACGTCCTCTTTTGCGGTTGCCATCGGCCCGTATTTTACCGGATCCGCCGCCGGCGGTTGCGGATGTAATCCGCCAGGATGAACTCGCCGAGGTTGTAGGGCGAGGCGAAGTAGGCCCGGCCGCGGTTGATCTGGGTGAGCTTTTCCACGAACTGGGTGAGCATCGGGTCGGTCGCCAGCATGAAGGTGGTGATGACCACCTTCTGGCGGCGGCAGAGGTCCGCCTCTTCGAGCGTCAGGTTGACGATCTTCATGTCCAGGCCGAACGGGTTCTTGTAGATCCGGCCCCCTTCCGTGATCGCCGACGGCTTGCCGTCCGTGATCAGGAAGACCTGCTTGTTCGGCTGCTTCTGGCGGGAGAGCAGGCTCCTCGCGAGCTGCAGGCCCTCTCTCGTGTTGGTGTGGAACGGCCCGGCGTTGATGTAGGGGAGGTCGGTCAGGCCGACCTGCTCGGCGCGGTCGCCGAAGAGGATCACGGAGAGGTGGTCCTTCGGGTACTTGGTCGTGATCAGCTCGGTCAGCGCCAGCGCCACCTTCTTGGCCGGCGTGATGCGGTCCTCGCCGTAGAGGATCATCGAGTGGCTGATGTCGATCGCCACCACCGTGGCGCAGGAGGTCAGGTGCTCGGTCTCGAAGACCTCCAGGTCCTCCTCGGCGAGGTTGAACTCGCCCTTGTTCCGGCGCATGGAGTTCTGGAGCGAGCGCGCCGGATCGAGGAGGTGGATGTCGTCGCCGAACTTGTAGGGCCGCGTCTCGGGCAGGCGCTCGATTCCTTCGCCCGTGGCCCGGGTCGCGTGGTAGCCCGGGCCCGAGCGGTCGAGGCTCGAGAAGATCTCCTCGAAGGCGCTGCGCCGGATGTGCCGCTCGCCTCCCGTGGTGAGTTGTAAGCCTCCTTCGCCGTCCCGGTCGACGAGCTGCTGGTCTTCGAGCGAGGCGAAGAAGGCTTCCAGGTCCACGTCCGGGGAGATGTGCCCCTCGCGCTGGAGATAGCGCATCCAGTCCATGGCCTCCTCGACGTCGCCGCCGGTGGCCAGCACGAGCTGGTTGAAGAGGCGCAGGAGGTCCAGTCCGGCCAGGAGCGCGCGGATCAGCTCGGGATCGAGGTAGAAGTACTGGTGCCTCATGCTCCGACCTTAATTGACGTCTCCCCGGCTGCCGCGGCCGCCGCCGACGTTCTTGCGCGGCTTCAAGAGCTGGAACTTGACCATCTCCTTGTAGCTCACCTGGCTGTCGAGGTCGTTGCGCGCGAGCTTCAGGTGCTGGTGCAGACCCTCGAGGATCATCTCGGCGGCGAGCGCCCGCTCCTGCGCGGTGCGGCCGAGCTTGGCCGTGAGGTCCTTGAGGCCCGGCACGCGCGCGAGCTCGGTCTCGTAATCGGCGAACGACTGCTCGTCCGAGATCGTCACGGCGTTGCCCTCGGCGAACCAGTGGATGATGCGGGCATAGGGACCCTGGTCGTCCTCGCCGCCGCTGCCGGCCTCCTTGCCCACCTCGGGGAAGCGGTCGTCGAAGACCTTGCGCACGGCCTGGCCCACGAGCCGGCGCGCCACCACCTCGGAGCCCTGCTGCTCGCCCTCATAGACCATCTCGACCTTGCCGGTGATGGCAGGCAGCAGCATGTGGAGATCGCAGAGGCGCGGGTAGACCGGATCGTCGCCGGTCGCGAGCGCGCGGCGCTCCAGGTTCGAGACCAGCAGCTCCATGGCGCTGATGGCCACGCGCGCGCTCACGCCCGAGGACTGGTCCACGAGGTCGCTCTCGCGCGCCGCGAAGCTGATCTCCTCGACGAGGACGCGGACGTCGTCCGGCACCACGACGTTGGGGACGTCGCGCTCGGTCCAGGCCTCCTGCCGGGTGATGTCCGCGGCGATGCGGACGTCCGGCGGGTAGTGGGTGAGGATCTGGGACGAGATGCGGTCCTTGAGCGGCGTGATGATGCTGCCGCGGTTCGTATAGTCCTCGGGGTTGGCCGAGAAGACCATGAGAAGGTCGAGCGGGATGCGCACGGGGAAGCCGCGGATCTGGAGATCGCGCTCTTCCAGGATGTTGAACAGACCCACCTGGATGCGCGGCGCGAGGTCGGGCAGCTCGTTGATGGCGAAGATGCCGCGGTTGGTGCGCGGGATGATGCCGAAGTGGATCACTTCCGGATCGGCGAAGGTGAGCTTGCGCGTCGCCGCCTTGATCGGGTCGATGTCGCCGAGCAGGTCGGCGATGGACACGTCAGGCGTGGCGAGCTTCTCGTTGTAGCGCTGCTCCGCGGTCATCCACTCGACGGGCGCGTCGTCGCCGGCCTCGGCCACGAGGCGATGGCCGCGGGTCGAGATCGGCGCCAGCGGATCGTCGTTGAGCTCGGTGCCGGCGAGGACCGGGACCTCGGGCTCGAGCAGCGTGACCAGGGCGCGCAGGATGCGCGTCTTGGCCTGGCCGCGCAGGCCGAGCAGGATGAAGTCGTGCCCGGCGAGCAGGGCGTTGACGACCGACGGAATGACCGTGCGGTCGTAGCCGAGGATGCCGGGGAAGAGGGGCGCGCCGCTCTGGATGCGGGCGCGCAGGTTGTCGCGGATCTCCTGCTTGACGGAGCGCGGCCGGTAGCCGGACGCTTTCAGCTCGCCGAGGTTCGCGGGCCGGCGCATCAGTCCTGCAGCTCCGCGAGCCAGTGCTCGGCGTCGATGGCCGCGCGGCAGCCGGTGCCGGCGGCGGTGACCGCCTGGCGGTAGACGGGATCGGCGGCGTCGCCGCAGGCGAACACGCCGGGGACGTTGGTCTTGGTGGAAGGATCGGCCACTCGGATGTAGCCCACGTCGTTCATCTCGACCTTTCCTTTGAAGATCTCCGTGTTCGGCTTGTGGCCGATGGCGAAGAAGACGCCCTGCGTCGGGTACTCGGAGTCGAGGCCCGTGCGCTTGTTGTGCAGCTTGACGCCCTGGACCCCCTGCTCGCGGCTGCCGGTGATGTCGGTGACCACGCTGTCCCAGATCCAGGCGATCCTGGGGTTGGCGAAGGCCCGGTCCTGCATGATCTTGGAGGCGCGCAGCTCGCGCCGGCGGTGGATGACGGTCACCTTGCTCGCGAACTTGGTGAGGAAGGTGGCTTCCTCCATGGCCGAGTCGCCGCCGCCGATCACCACGACCTCCTTGTCGCGGAAGAAGAAGCCGTCGCAGGTCGCGCAGGCGGAGACGCCGTAGCCCATGAGCTCCTTCTCGGCCGGAATGCCCTGGAGCTTGGCCGTGGCGCCGGTGGAGATGATCAGCGCGTCGGTGCGGAAGGTCTCCTCGTCGGTGCGGATGGTGAACGGCCGGTGCGCGAGGTCGACCTCGACGACGGCCTGGAACTTCACCTGGGCGCCGAAGCGCCGGGCCTGCTCGCGCATGCGGACCATGAGATCGGGTCCGAGGATGCCCTCGGGGAAGCCGGGGAAGTTCTCGACCTCGGTGGTGATGGTGAGCTGGCCGCCCGGCTGGTGCCCTTCGAGCACGAGCGGGGCCAGGTCGGCGCGGGCGGCATACAGCGCGGCGGTCAGACCGGCAGGGCCCGAGCCGAGAATGATGACCCGGTGATACGGGTGATTCGTTTCGGAGCTGGACAAGGAGCCTCTCCTCCTGGGTGGTCGGTTGGGACGGGCAGTATATCGCCCCGGCACAGTCCCGGGAGGTACAACAGGGTAGGGGGAGGGGGGATTCCGGGTGGCGGGGGCAACTCTAGTTGGCCGCCCGCCGCCCCTCGCTGAGCAGCGCCCGCATCGTGCGCAGGCCCAGGCGGATCCGCGACTTGAGCGTGCCCACGGGCAGCTCGAGCTCGCCGGCGGTCTCCTGGTAGGTGAGGCCGCCGAAGTAGGCCATCTCGATCGCCTTGCGCTGGTCGGGGGAGACCTGCGCGAGCGCCTGCTTCATGGTGAGGTGGAGGTCCTTCTGCTCTCCCCGGGCGGGGAGGCGCTGGTCGTCGATCTCCTCGGTGGCTGCGGCTTTCGGACCCCGCCGCCAGTGGTCGATGAATTTGTTGCGGGTGAGGGTGTAGAGCCAGCCGGGGGCGCCGTCGCCAGGACTGCGCTCGGGCCGGAAGCTCGCGGCCCTGGTCCAGACCGAGGTGAAGACCTCCTGGGCCACGTCCTCGGCGAGGTGGCGGTCGCGGGCGAGCTTGCAGGCGTAGGCCGTCACGCGCGCGGCGTGACGCTCGTAAAAGGACTGAAACGCTTCCACGTCGCCCTGGGCGATGCGGGCGAGGAGATGCTCGTCGGCCGGGCCTTCGTGGTCCTCGCCACGGACGCCGCGGGCGGGCTGGAGCGCCAGCATCCAGGTGTGGATCGGGATCGTGGTCGAAGAGTCGCCCGCTGTGTGGGTAATACCCTCGAAGCTCATGTCTTCCTCCTGGGTTCAGGTCCAGGGGGATAGATCCAGGGTTCGGCGGGATGGGTTAGGCGGGGGGCGCCTGGGGTTGAAACCGGGCTCAACCCCAGGCCGGTGTTGGCTACTGCGGGGGCGGCGTGCCGCCGCCCCAGGGGTCGGTCTTCTTGTCCGTGGGGTTGTCGTCGATGCCGAAGGGGCGTTGTCTCATCTCATCCTCCTTGGAGTGGGTGGTTGGGCATCCGGGATGGATCCCATTCTCCCTGCAGTACGAAGCCGGACCAGAAGTAGGGCGCTTCCCATCCCGGCTCGCGGCGGAGCGAGGCCTGGGCGGCGCGCAGGGCGGCGGCGGGCGGGCGGCCGCCCTTCAGCATCTCGCGATAGAAGCGCCGCATGAGCTCGGCCGTGGCGCGGTCTTCCACCTCCCAGAGGCTCACCAGCACGCTCCGCGCTCCGGCATGGAAGAAGCCGCGGGTCAGGCCCACCAGCCCCTCGCCCCGCATCTCGCGACCCAGCGCCGTGCGGCAGGCGGAGAGCACCACGAGGTCGGCCGGCAGGCTCAGACGGTAGATCTCGTGCGCACGAAGGAAGCCGTCTTGAGGTCGCCCTTGGGCATCGAGCTGCGAGAGGAGCAGGCCGGAAAGCTCCGGGTTTTCCGTGTCGAGGATGCCGTGCGTGGCGAAGTGCACCAGCCGGTAGCGGGCGAGACGGCCGCTCAGCACGGTCTCGCGGCTGGCGTCGAATCCGAGGGCGCCCAGGCGCTCGGCCGGAGGTGCCAGGGCGAGCAGCGATTCCGCCTCTTCCCGGGAGTAGGGGAGCCGGCCGAGCCTGCTGCCGCGCACAGCGGCCACGCGCACCGCTACCCTCGGATCGTTCGCGTCGAACACGGGATCGGCCACCACCGCGAGCGTCGCAGAAGCGGGAGCGCGGGTCTCGCGCCGGATCACGGCGAGCGCGGAGGCGGAGGGCAGAGTCACGACCTCATGGCCGAGCACCAGCGGCTCTCCGGTGCCGGGAGCCGGCAGCGCCGCGAAAGGCAGGTAGTGGAGCGCGCCATCCGGCACCACGACCAGCCGCTTGCCGGGGAGGAGACCGGCGGCCGGAGCGAGCAGCATCCGGGAGAGGTCGGCCAGCTCCTGCCGGGTCCGGGCGCGGGCGAGGGTCTGGGGGGCGACGGAAAGGAGATCGTAGGCGCGGCGGGCGGCGTCCTCGATCTGCTTGCGCGGCGGCAGCTCGAAGCTGGCCAGCGAGTCCGGCGTCACAGCCCAGAGGAAGCTCCGCTCGCGTCCCAGGGCGTACAGGAGGAGGAGGGTGCCGTTTTCGGCCACCTCCCTCTGGATCTCGCGCAGGGTGAGCGGCGCGGCGACCGCAGAGGAAACCGGGCTCGTCCGGCGGATCTCGGCCTGGACACGGTCCTGCTGCGTCAGAAGCTCCCGCAGCTCGGGACCGGCAGGACGGCCGGCGAGATCGTTGATGCGGCGGGCCAGCTCCGATTCCTTTTTGAGGAGCGCGAAATCGACCCCCTTGCGCAGGTCGGCGCCGGACTCGGCGAGCAGGTCGAGCAGGCTGCGCGCCCGGGCCTGCTCGCTCGCGGCAAGGGCGCGCGCGTCATGGCCGGCGCCCGGCTCGCGGCGGTGCAGCTCCATGAGGAGGTCCACCTGGAAGCCGTAGTAATCCTGCTTGGTGGCGAGAAAGGAGGCTCTCATGCCCAGGCTCGCGGATTCGCCGCGCAGCGACTCGATGCGGCCGATCGCATCTTCAGCCTCCTTCTGCGCGGATGCGAGATCACCCAGGCGGCGATGGGCGCGGGCGAGCCCGAGGAGCGCCAGGGCTTCGTACTCCCGGGAGACCAGCGCGGGCATCGCTGCCTCGAAGGAGGCGATGGCGTTTCGGGGACGCTGCTCATCGGCGAGGCCGAGGTTCACGAGGGCCACGGCCTCGGCGGACCGGTCGCCGATCTGGCGGAAGATCGACCGGGCCGCGGCGAGGGAGCGGCGGGCCTCCCCGGGTTTGCCCAGGAGGAGATGGCAGCAGCCGATGCTGTTGAGCGCCTGCGCCTCCTCGCGGCGGTTGCCGTTCCGGCGCTGGATGGCGAGGGCGCGGGTCTGGGACGCGAGGGCCTCGTCGATCTGTCCGGCGCGGGCCTGCGCATCGCCGAGCGTGGTCAGGGCGGCGGCGGCGTCTCCCGACGAGCCCTCCGCTTCGAACAGGGCGATGGCCCGCGGCAGGAGATCGAGCGCCTTCCGCGGCTCGCCCATGCGCTGGTAGAGATCGCCGAGGGCGAGGAGGGTGCCGGCCTCCTCGGACCTCACCCCCAGGTCGCGCCAGATGGCCAGGGCGCGCTCGTAACGGGCGAGGGCCTCCTCGATCTCGCCGAGGGATTGATGGACCTTGCCCAGGTTCTGGAGGGTCGTCGCCTCCTGCTGCCGGTCCCCGAGGCGGCGGTTCAGCGCGAGCGCCTCGCGGTAGAGCTCCAGGGCGCGTTCGGGCTCCTGGCGCCAGCTCCGGCCGAGAGTGTTGAGGGCCTTGCCTGCTTCGCGCTCCCGGCCGGTCTCGCGGAAGAGCGCGAGGGCGCGGCCGTAGGCCTCCCGGGCGCCGGTGTTGTCGTCCAGGGAGTAAAGGGCGCTGCCCAGGGAGTAGAGCGCGTCGGCCTCGCGGCTGGAATCGGCGAGCTTGCGGAAGAGTCCGGCGGCCTCCCGTGCCTTCGCTGCCCCGGCCTGCCGCGAGCCCCGGTCGTCGCGGCGGCGCAGCTCCTCCCCCTGGGAGAGCAGGCGCTCGGCCCGGACCCGGGTGCGGTCTTCGGAGGTGGCGGGGCGGAGAGCTTCGATGCGGATGGCGTAGCTTCCCGCTCCCGCGGGAGCGCTGACCTCCACCCTGTAGGCTCCCGCGGCGGTGGCGATGACGGGGACCGGCTCCGGCACCCGGGCGCCCTGGGGGCTGTCCACGGAGGCGAGGAGGCGGCCTTGCGGGTCGCGGAGGGTCACGGCCACGTCGGCGCCGCGCTGGTCCACGACGAGACCGGCGTACTGGTCGGGTTTCAGGGAGAGAAGCCAGGCGTGGGTCTCGCCGGCCTTGATCGGCGTCCCGGCCGTGGTGCCGGTCACGGGGGCGAGCTTGCGGGCGGCCTGCGGCCCGGGTTCCTGGCAGCCGGAGACGGAAAGGACGCCAAGGACGGCAAGGACCCTAAGGGCGCTCGATGCGCAGCGCATACTCCTCGACCGTTTGGCGGCTGCCATCCTTGATCCCGACGAGCCGGACACGGAAGTCGCCGGGTCCCAGCAGGTCCCGCGACAGGGTCGCGCTGAACGAACCGAAGGCGTTGGGCTTCAGGCCGCCGTCCCTGCGGATGACGGTCCCGCCGGCATCCACGATCTCCAGCTCGTACTCGGCGAACGCCGGCCGGCCGGCCGGGCTGAGGACCACGGTGAACAGGCGGGCGTCCGCGGGCACGGCCTGGATCGCCAGGCCTTCGCCGCGGGTCGAGCCGGCGGGCTGGAGGTCCAGGATGGGCGCGTTGAGCTGCGGGCTCGACAGATCCTCGACCTGGTCGCGCAGGTAGGCCACCCAGCCGGAGAGAGCCATCGTGGAGACCAGCAGCATCGCGGCCAGGGGCCGGACCCAGCGGGGGAGCGATTGATCCCGTGCCCCTTCTCCCCGGCCCTCTCCCCCGTGCCGGGGGAGAGGGAGAATCCTCCCCGGCCCTCGCCTGTCCCGCTGGATCTCCTCCCGGACCTTCTCCCAGACGAGCTCGCCCGCGCCTTCCGGAAGGACCTCGCCGGCTCCGAAATCGGGCTCTCCGAGCCCCTCCAGGTCCGCGGCCAGCGCGGCGCACTCGCGGCAGGCCACGAGATGGTCCTGGACGCGCCGCTCCTCCTCCGAGGGGAGAGTGCCCTCGTGGTAGGCCACCAGAATATCCGCATCCGGATGCCGATCCGTCGTCACGAGGATCTCCTCGATCGCCTGGTGCAAGGTCTCGTCTCGATTCATGATGCCGCCTCTTCGGGGACCGCGTCCCGGAAGTAGTCGCCGAGCTCCGCCTGGAGCCGCTTGCGCGCCTGGAGCAGGTGGACCTTGACCGTCTCCGGAGACAGGCGCAGCACCGAGCCGATCTCGCGGTATTTCATCTCATGGTACACCCGCAGGATCAGGCACTTCCGCATCTGCTCGGGCAGCCCCTCGATGGCGCCGCGCAGAAGCCGGGCGCGCTCCTTCTGGAAGACCTCCTCCTCAGTTGCCGGCCCTCCCGCCGGCTCCTCTTCGATCGGGACCTCCTGGCCCGCCCGCTTGTCGGCCGTCCCCCACCGCAGGCGCTTGCGGAAGGCGTTCGTGGCGACCTTGAACAGCCAGGTCTCGAACCGCGCGTCCCGGCGGAACGAGCCGATGCCCCTGTAGATCCCGAGGAACGTCTCCTGGGTTAGGTCGAGGCAGTCCTGCGCGGGAAAGCCGCGCTTGGCGAAGAAGTGATAGAGCGGGCGGTGATAGAGGTCGCAGAGGCGGCGGAAATTCTCCTCCACGGAGATGCCGGCCTGCAGCTCCTCGATGATCTTCGGGACGGACTCTCGGTCGGGCATGCGAGGTGCTTCTACGGGGGTGACGATAGCACGGGGGGAATTTCGCCCACCCGAAAAGCCTTAGAATCGCCGCCATGTCGATCAGCGTCTTCGACCTCTTCACCATCGGAATCGGCCCTTCCAGCTCGCACACCGTCGGACCCATGCGGGCCGCGCGGCGCTTCGCGCAACGGCTGGAGAGCGAAGGCACGCTCGGCAGCACGTCCCGGGTGAAGGTCGATCTCTATGGCTCCCTCGCCATGACCGGCAAGGGCCACGGCACCGACAAAGCGATCCTGGTCGGCCTCGAAGGGGAGAGCCCCGAGCAGGTCGATCCCGACCACATCCCCAGGCGCGTCAAGGAGATCCGGAGCACCGGCCGCCTCCGCATCCACGGCTCGCACGAGGTCCTGTTCGACGAGAAGACCGACCTGATCTTCAACCGCAAGGAGCTGCTCCCCCTGCACTCGAACGGCATGCGCTTCACGGCCTTCGATGCCGGCGGGCAGGCGATCGACGAGCGGGTCTACTACTCGATCGGCGGCGGCTTCGTGGTCAACGAGGGGGTGGGCGGCGAGAGCCGGGTGGTGGAGGACCCGACCGCGGTTCCGTACCCCTTCCGCAGCGGCCAGGAGCTGCTCGACCTCTGCGAGGAGACGGGCAAGGACATCTGGGAGCTGATGCTCGAAAACGAGAAGGTCCGGCGCAGCGAAGCCGACGTGCGCGCCGGGCTCCTGAAGATCTGGGACGCCATGCAGGGCTGCATCGAGCGCGGCTGCCGCCAGGAAGGCGTTCTCCCCGGCGGCCTCAAGGTGCCGCGCCGCGCCCCGCAGCTCTCGGAAGAGCTCCGCGCCCGTCCCGAGGAGGCGGTGAAAGACCCGTTAACCGTGCTCGACTGGGTCAACCTGTTCGCCCTGGGGGTCAACGAGGAGATCGCGGCCGGCGGCCGGGTGGTGACGGCGCCCACGAACGGCGCGGCGG
>JBJMGZ010000574.1:0-11454 GCA_045807605.1 Thermoanaerobaculia bacterium
CCTGGTCGAGCAACGGCCGGACCTTCTCCGGATTCGGTCCGAAGGCGCCCAGGTCGCCCAGGCAGTAGACCGCCTCGGCTCCGCGCCGGGCCGCATCCTCCAGGAGCGCGGCCAGGGCCTGGTGATTGCTGTAGATCCCGCCGAAGACCGCGATCCGCGAGCACGGCCCTTCCACTGGGGTCGGATCCGACCCGGGCGAGAGATAGGCGCGGAGCGCCGCCTCCCGCTCGCCGGCCGCGAGCGTCCGGCCCGCCTCGGCGGCGGCCTGGCGGAAGCGCTCCAGGGGGACCAGCGTCTCCCCCCAGGTGGCCAGTCCGCGATGGATCGTCAGCTTCGTCATGTCCTGCAGCTCACGCCGAACCTGTGACAGGTCCAGCAGGCCGGATGGTCCAGCGGGAAGCTCCCGAGCGTGTCGGCCAGGGCCTCGCCCATGCGGGCGGAGGGCTCGTTGACCAGGATCGGGCAGACCCAGACGCCCTGGTCCGTGGCCATCCGGCACCCGCTGCATTGGAGATGGTCCCAGGCGCCGTCGGGCGCGTCCCCCTCGCGCAGGCGCTGCCAGCTCTCGTAGGCGCCGCCGCGCTCGGCCTCGGCGCCGATCTGGAAGACGGGGAGGATCTTGAGCCGCGGCCGGTCGATCCCCAGAGATCGCAGGAGCTGGAAGAACCGCTCGTTGCCCGCGCCGGTCCCCGCCTCGCGGCAGACCTCGGTCACCGTGATCACCGGATTGAGCCCGGCCGCGGCCAGGTTGTGTACCCCGCGCAGGATGCGCTCGAACGTTCCCTCGCCGCGGATCGGATCGTTGGTGGCGGCGTCCCAGCCGTCGAGCGAGACCCGCAGGTCGAGCGAGTAGTCGGACGCCTGCTCCAGCTCCTTGAGCCGGGCGCAGCGGGCGGGATCGAGGAGGAGCCCGTTGGTCAGCACCGTGGCCGGGCCGACCCTGAGCGTCGCCTCCAGGATCGTCTCCATGTCGGGGTTGAGGAAGGGCTCGCCGCCGGTGAAGTAGTACTCGCGGACGCCGAGCCGGGCCGCTTCGTCGAGGTAGCGCTGCACCTGGACCGCGGGCATGAATTCGTGCGTGTGGTTCGTCGGGGAGCAGGAGATGAAGCAGTGGGTGCAGGCGAGGTTGCAGACCGTGCCCCCCACCTGGAACCAGAGGGTGTCGAGGGATTTCAGCTCTACGCGCGGAGCCGGGTCGGGCTGCAGGTCGGCGAGGCTCATGCGGTCCTCAGTGTATATGCCACGCGTCCCGGCGCGGATGCCTCCCAGCTCTTGCGTTATGATCGGTGTCCCTTGAGACGCTTTCTCCTTCTCGCCCTCCCGCTCCTGATCCTGACCATGGGCCTGTTCCAGTTCGCCATGGAGATGCTCGGGCTCCAGGTGGACCCGTCCCGGCTCGCGCCCGGGGGCGGGGTCGACCTGCCGGGCTACGTGAGCCTGGCGACCTGGGCTCTGGAGGCCCTCGGCCTGGCCGCGCTCTTCCTGCTGGTTCATGGCCGGAGCGGAGGGTGGACCTCCGGCCTGCTCACCGGCTGGATCGCCTGGGTGTTCCGCGGACCGCTCCTCGTGGTGGCGGTGGTGGGGCTCGCCGGTCTGCCGCCGCGCCCCTGGTGGGCGCTCGCGCTCTCCTGGTGGGTGCTCTACTCCGTGTGCGGGCTGCTGCTGAGCGGAGTGGCGGCCGGCGTCGGGCTCGGAGCCGAGGCTCCGCCGCGGGCCGAGCCGGTCCCGGAGCCTCCCCCGGAGCCTTTCGACCAGCCGGTCCTGGAGGAGGAGCTGGTCCCGCCGCCTCCGCCGGCCGACCGCCTGGAACAAGAGTAGCTCCCGCCCCGTTTTCTCTCGAAGTGCCGCCGGAAGGGCTGTGGTAGCCTTCGAGGCCGGTGTCTGAGGTCGCACATCCTTGAAGATCGCTGCCGTCGGGCGGGCGCTTCCGCCCCACTACTACGACCAGGCGGCCCTCCTCGCCGCGCTCCAGCAACGCTGGGCGGACCGGTATTTCAATCTCGACCGGCTGGAACGGCTGCACCGCAACGTCCTGGTCGGAGGGCGCCACCTGGCGCTGCCCATCGAGGAGTACGGCCAGCTCGCCACCTGGGGAGATGCGAACAACGCCTGGATCCGGGTCGCCCAGGAGGTCGGAGGGCAGGCCGTTCTCGACGGCCTCGCCCGGGCCAACCTCACCACGGCGGATGTGGACGCCCTCATCTTCGTCACGGTCACAGGGGTGGCCACCCCGTCGATCGACGCCCGGCTCATGAACCGGCTCGGCCTGCCGCCGCGGGTGAAGCGGATGCCCATCTTCGGCCTCGGCTGCGTGGCCGGCGCGGCCGGGATCGCCCGGGCCGCCGACTACGTCCGCGGCTTTCCGGATCAGGTGGCCGTTCTCCTCTCGGTCGAGCTCTGCTCGCTGACGCTCCAGGCCGAGGACCTCTCCATTCCCAACCTGATCGCTTCGGGCCTGTTCGGGGACGGCGCCGCCGCCGCCGTGGTGGTCGGGGACGACCGCCCCGCCGACGGCCCCGAGATCGTCGCCACCCGCTCGATCTTCTATCCCGATTCGGAGCGCGTCATGGGCTGGGACATCTCCCACGAGGGCTTCAAGATCGTGCTCTCGGCCGACGTCCCCGAGGTGGTGCGGCAGTTCCTGCGGCGGGATGTGGACGCCTTCCTGGCCGACCACGGCCTGACCCGCGCCGACATCGCCTCCTGGGTCTGCCATCCGGGCGGCCCCAAGGTGCTGGAGGCGATGCAGGAGTCGCTGGAGCTCCCCGAAGGCGCGCTCGACGTGACCTGGCGCTGTCTGCAGGAGGTCGGGAACCTCTCCTCCACGTCGGTCCTGCTGGTGCTCGCCGAGACCCTGGAGAACCATCGCCCCGATCCCGGGAGCTGGGGCCTGATCACTGCCATGGGTCCCGGCTTCTGCTCGGAGCTGGTGCTGCTCCGCTGGTGAGATCATGAGCTCCCGCGCCCTCTTCACCGCCCTGGTGGTCCTGGCCGCGGCGGGGCGGTTGCTGGAGCTGCGGATCGCGAACCGCAACCGGCGGCTGCTTCTGGCCCGCGGTGGGATCGAGATCGCTCCCGGCCATTACCCCTGGATGGTCGCCGTCCACTCGGTCTGGCTGATCTCCTGCTTGGCGGAGGTCTGGCTGCTCGACCGGCCGTTCATCCCGTGGCTGGGAGCTTTGGCCCTGGCGGTCTTCCTCGGGGCTTTCGCGCTGCGCTACTGGGTCATCTCCACCCTGGGGGAGCGCTGGACCACCCGCATCGTCTGCCTGCCGGGAGTCCCCCCGATCACCGGCGGACCCTACCGCTGGCTGCGGCACCCGAACTACCTCGCCGTCATCCTGGAGATCGTCTCGCTGCCGCTCGTCCACACCGCCTGGCTGACCGCCCTGGTCTTCAGTCTGTTGGATGCAATCCTGCTGAGGGTCCGCATCCGGGCCGAGGAAGAGGGGCTCTCGCGGCTGTCCGGCTATGATGAGGCGTTCGCAGGCCGGCCGCGGCTGATTCCCGGTGGACGATGATGGATACGGTCATTCTCGAAGGCATCGCGCAGGTCGCGCAGGAACACCTGGGATGGCAGGGTCCGCTCACCGTGGACATGCGGCTCGTGGAGGATCTGCGCCTCGACTCGGTCCGCCTCCTGACCCTCGCCGCCGAGGTCGAGAACCGCTTCCGCGTCCTTCTCGACGAGGCCGACGAGCTCGCCATCGAGACGGTAGGCGACCTGGTCGCCATCGTCCGGAGGAAGCTCGGTGCCTGACACCCTGATCGATTACCTGGAGCGCGCCGGTCATCGTCCCGACGGCGGCATCCGCTTCCTGGACCGGGCCGAGCGCGACACCTGGTTCGGCTGGGCCGAGATCCGCGAGCGCGCCCTGACGGTCTGCGGCGGTCTGCGCGATCTCGGGATCGAACGCGGCGAGCGGGTGGCGCTGGTCTTCCCGACCGGGCTGGAGTTCTTCGAGGCGTTCTTCGGAACCCTCCTCGCCGGCGCGGTGCCCGTGCCCCTCTATCCGCCCGTCCGGCTCGGCCGCCTGGACGAGTACTTCCGCCGCACGGCCCGCATGCTGGAGGTCACCCGCGCCCGGATCGTCCTCGCCGACGCCCGGGTGCGCCGCATCCTGGGCGAGGCGATCGCGCTGGCCCGGCCGCCGCTCGGCTGCCGCACGGTCGACGAGGTGCGGCTCAAGAGCGGGGAGGCGGTGCGGACCGATCCGTCCGACCTCGCTCTGGTCCAGTTCTCCTCGGGCACCACGGTCGAGCCCAAGCCGGTGGCCCTCAGCCACCGCGCGCTGGTCGCCCAGACCGAGATCCTGAACCTCTGCCTGCCGGATACGGACGAGGTCCGCCACAGTGCCGTCTCCTGGCTGCCGCTCTACCACGACATGGGCCTGATCGGCTGCGTCTTTCCGGCCCTGTCGCGGGAGGCTTCGCTCACCCTGTTGGGTCCGGAGCTGTTCGTGGCGCGGCCGGCCCTCTGGCTGCGCGCCCTCTCCCGCTGGCGGGCGACGATCTCGCCGGCCCCCAACTTCGCCTACAACCTCTGCCTCACCCGGGTCTCCGACGCCGACATGGAGGGGGCCGATCTCTCGAACTGGCGGATCGCGCTCAACGGCGCCGAGGCGGTCTCCCCGCCGGTGCTCCGCGCCTTTTCCGAGCGCTTCGCCCGCTGGGGATTCCGGCCCGAGGCGATGACTCCGGTCTACGGCCTTTCGGAGGCGGCCCTGGCCGTGACCTTCTCCGACCTTTCCCGGCCCTTCCGTTCCGTGCGGTTCGAGCGCGAGGGGCTGGCCCGCGAGGGGCTCGCCCTGGAGGTGGAGGACGGCCGCGAGATCGTGTCCGTGGGCCGGCCGCTGCCCGGGTTCCGCCTGGAGGTTCGGGATGAAGCCGGCCATGTGCTGCCGCCGGGCCGGGTGGGCCGGGTCTGGATCCAGGGGCCGTCGCTGATGGAGGGCTACCTGGACGCGCCCGAGGCCACCGCCCGCGCGCTGCAGAACGGCTGGCTCGACACCGGCGATCTCGGCTTCCTGCGCGGCAGCGAGCTCTTCCTGACCGGACGCGCCAAGGACGTGGTCATCCTCCGCGGGAGGAACCACGCGCCCGAGGAGATCGAGCGCTCGCTCGAAGGGATCCCCGGGGTGCGGACCGGCTGCGCCGTGGCCGCGAGCTGGCTGCCCGAGGACGCCGACGGCGAGCGTCTCGTGCTGTTCGTGGAAGAGGCGCGCAATGCCACGCCCGGGCAGCTCGAAGCGCTTCCGGAAGCCTGCCGGGAAGCCGTGCTCGGCGCCGTCGGGCTCGCCGTGGACGAGGTCGTCGTGCTGGAGCCCGGGACGCTGCCCCGCACCTCCTCGGGCAAGCTCCGCAGGCAGGAGGCCCTGCGCCTCTGGCTCGCGGACGAGCTGCTGCCGCCCGAGCCGGTGACTCCCCTGCGGATCGCCGGAGCCATGGCGCGGTCGGGGCTGGCTTATGCGCGATATCGGTGGAGCCGTGGTGACTGAGAGCGGGAAGACCCCCTCCCCTGCCCTCCCCCGCTGCGCGGGAGAGGGGGTCCCCCGCCCACCCACGGAATTCCAAGAGCAAAAGGGAGGGGCGGCGGCTCCCTCTCCCGCGCAGCGGGGGAGGGTTGGGGAGGGGGTCCGAGACCTCCTCATCATTGGCGGCGGTCCGGCCGGGCTCGCCACCGCCATCCGCGCCCGGCTGGCCGGGCTCGACGCCGCCGTCGTGGAGCGCTTCCATCCCCCGATCGACAAGGCCTGCGGCGAGGGGCTGATGCCCGACGCCGTGGCCCGGCTGCGGGAGATCGGGGTCGAGCCGCGCGGCTTCCCCTTCCGGGGCATCCGCTACGTGGACGGCGATCTCATGGCCGAGGGGGTCTTCCCACAAGCGGGCGGGCTCGGCGTGCGCCGGGTCCAGCTCCACGAGGCCCTGGTCCGCCGGGCGGAGGAGACCGGCGTCGAGCTGCTCTGGGGCGTCTCCGCCCAGGGGCTCGAAGCGGACGGCGTCGTCACCGATCAGGGAAAGATCAAGGCGCGCTGGATCGCGGGTGCGGACGGTCTCCTGTCGCGGGTGCGCAAGTGGGCCGGCCTCGAAGGTGGACCCGGACCGCTCCGGCGCTTCGGCGTCCGCCGCCATTACGTCATGCCGCCCTGGACCGATCTCGTCGAGGTCCACTGGGGTCCCTCCTGCGAGGCCTACGTGACTCCCGTGGGGCCGGATGAGATCGGCGTCGCCCTGCTCTGGAGCGACGGCAAGTCGGACTTCGACGACCTTCTCGAGCGCCTCCCCGCCCTCCAGGAGCGGCTCGCGGGCGCGCCGGTCGGCTCGCGCGACCGCGGCGCCGGGCCGCTCCATCAGAAGGTCCTTGCGGTCTATCGAAGGAACGTGGCCCTGGTGGGAGACGCCTCCGGCTATCTCGACGCCATCACCGGAGAGGGCATGGCGATCGCGCTGCACCACTCGGCCGCCCTGGTCTCCGCGCTGGTCGCGGGCGATCTCTCCCTCTATGCCAGGGACCACCGCCGGATCGCCCGCCTGCCCGACTTCATGACCTCGCTGGTGCTCGGGCTGGAGCATCGTCCCGGTCTCCGCCGCCGCGCGATCCGCGCCCTCGCCGCCGAGCCCGCGCTCTTCTCCCGCCTCCTCGGCATCCACGGCCGCACCCTCCCGCCCCGCCGCCTGGGGATCGACGGCGCCTTGAAGCTCGCCTGGCGGCTGGTCGCGGCCTGAGCGGAATTCACGGCACACCGCGGCGGTTTTCTTTACGATGAAGAAGCACGGCTCCCACGACTGGTCCCCCTTCGCTGCCGACGAGCGGCCGGTGGAGCGGTTTTCCCCGCACGGGGTCTACCGCCTGGCCCTCGCCTACGCGAACACGTACCACGTGGCCATGTCGAGCCTGGCGTTCCAGCGCGTCCACGAGCTGGTCCATCGCCGGCCCGAGTGGAGCTGCGAGCGCTTCTTCACGGACGGCGAGGGCATGCCGGTCTCCGTCGAGACCCGGCGCCCGATCGACGACTTCGGCTGCATCTGCTTCTCGGTCTCGTTCGAGCAGGACTACGTGAACCTCCTGCGGATGCTCGACCGCGCCAACATCCCCCTGCGCCGGAGCGACCGCCGGCCGTGGGACCCTGTCATCGTCATGGGCGGCTCCTGCGCCTCGATCAACCCGCTCCCCATGGCCGAATTCGTGGACGTCTTCGCCATCGGCGCGGCCGAGAACTGCCTGCCGCCGCTGCTCTGCGCCCTGGAAGAGGAGGACGGTCGCGAGGCGGTGATCGAACGGCTGGCGGCCCAGGCCGGCTTCTACGTCCCGGCCTATCATCATCCGGAGCACCCGGAGGAGGACTCCGACGGCCTCGCCAAGCTCGACAAGCTGGAGCTGACCGAGGCGCAGATGCAGCAGCCGGGGCACCTCCCCACGACCTCGATCGTCACGCCGCGCACGGAGTTCTCGGAGAAGTTTTTGATCGAGATGTCCCGCGGCTGTCCCGAGAAGTGCCGGTACTGCTGGGCCACCTTCGGGATGGGCAAGTTCCGCTGGCATCCGACCGAGTACATCCTGGCTTCGCTGGAGCGGGCGCGCCCGGTCACGAACCAGCTCGGCTTCGTGGCCACGGCGGTGGGCGACCATCCGGACATCGAGAAGATCCTGCGCGAGGCGAACGGCCTCGGCTTCCGCACCTCGGTCTCGTCGATCCGCATTCCTGCCGTCACCGAAGGGGTGCTGGAGGCGCTCCACGACTCGGGCGACCGCAGCATCACGCTCGCCCCCGAGACCGGCACGGACGAGCTGCGGATCAAGATGGGCAAGCCGATCAGCAACGACTTCCTGCTCCAGAAGATCCGGCTGATCTTCCGCCACGGCATGACCAACCTGAAGCTCTACTTCATCGTCGGCCTGCCCGGGGAGACGATGGAGGACGTGCAGGGCATCGTCGAGCTCGGAGCGCGGGCGCGGGCGGTGATGCTGGAGGAGCTCGTGCCGAAGGGGATCATCGGGCACGTCCATCTCGGGGTGAGCGTGCTGGTGCCGAAGCCCTACACCCCCTGGCAGCGCGAGCCCATGGACGACGAGCGCAGCCTCAAGGAGAAGCTCAGCCTGCTCAAGAAGGGTGTGTCGCGGCTGCCGAACGTCTCGCTGGGCTCGGTCTCGATCCGCGAGGCGGTCTGGCAGACCTACATCAGCAAGGCCGGCAGCGACGCGGCGGAGGCTCTGGAGCTGGCTGCCCGCGGCGAGCACCTGTCCGCCCTGCTCCGCCGTTTCGAGCCCAGGATCCACGCCGAGGTCTTCCGCCCCATGGAAGGCGACCTCCGCTGGCACTTCATGCGCCAGGCGGGGTGATCGGGCAGCGGTCTACCCTGCTTCGGCCATGCCCTGCCCCGGCGTGCGAGCTTTCTACCCCGCCCCGGCGACGCCTCACCCCGAGGGCTGAGTGTCCCGCACTGGACATTGAGCCGTCTGCCCCGATCCGGCGGAGCTCCGCCCCCAGGCGGCGGTGGTCCGCTTGGATCTGGCGATGGTCTGACCCAGCGGGCGAGAGCTCCCTCTGAAGGAGCGAGTCGTCCACTCCGAGGGGAGGGAGGTCCGCCCCAGCGGGCGACCCGCTCCCAGATCGGGGCGGACCGTCCGCAGACGGGGGCCCTATACTTGCAGCATGGACCTGACCGCGTACCCTGGCGGCGACCTCGTCCAGGAGGGGCTCGCGGACCTCGCCCTGGTGCGCCGGCTCGTCAGCTTCGAGAACACTGCGGAATGCGCCGGCCTTTAATTTTCTCGTTGATCCTGCTGCTTCCGTTGCCAGCCATGGCCGATGCCGGCCGCTGCCTGGTGGAAGCGGCCCGGAAGCAGATCGGCGTGACCGTCCAATACGACTCCGGCTACCGCCGCATCCCCTACCCGAACGGCGACGTCCCCCAGGACCGCGGAGTCTGCACGGACGTCCTGGTCCGGGCGTACCGGCAGCTTGGGGTGGACCTCCAGGTCCGGGTCCATGAGGACATGTCCGTGGCGTTCCGGGCCTATCCCAAGAACTGGGGGCTCAGCCGGCCCGACTCGAACATTGACCACCGTCGCGTGCCCAACCTGGGCACCTTCTTCACGCGGAAGGGTAAGGCGCTGCCGGTCACCCGGAACGCCAAGGACTATGCGCCCGGCGACCTGGTCACCTGGCGGCTGCCCTCGGGAGTGCCTCACATCGGGATCGTGTCGGATCGGCGGACGGCGTCGGGAGTCCCGCTGGTCATCCACAACATCGGCGAGGGGACCCAGGAAGAGGACTCGCTCTTCCTCTTCACCCTCACGGGCCACTACCGCTATGCGCCGGAGGAGCTGAGGCCCTGCAACCGATGAGCCTTCGTGGCGTCGGGCTGGTCTTTCTGCTTTTGGCCGCTCTCTTTGCTGTCGCATTCTTCTGGGCGGAGATCGACCCCGCCCGCGAGTATGGCTTCGGGGGCGGAGTCCTCCACGGCTTCTTCGGGGTCCAGAACCTGATCCTGTCCTGGCCCACCGGACGGGAGATCTGGGCTCCCACGAACACCGGCCGTCGATACACGGCCGGCTTCTATGTCGGCCTGTTCGTGATCCCGTTCCTGACCCGGAACCTCATCCGAGCGATCCTTTTTGTCCTGAAGGGGTAGGGAGCGTCTCTCAGGTCCGCTCCCGGATGAGCCGGGCGACGTTCTCTGCCGTGACCTGCTCCCGGGCTTGGTGGGCCTCTTCGAGACTGTGGAACTTGAAGACTCCTCGCGGGTAGACACGAGGGCTGATGCGGGCCGAGCGCGCCCAGAGCGCCGCGATCCGCCTCTGGAGCTCGGCGTTGTCTCGAATCCCTTCACCCAATGGACGCGGCATGTCTGCGATGGAGCGGAACTTTTGAACTGGCACGGTTTCAGTCCTCCAGCCCGAACTTCTGGCGCAAGGCTTCGGCGTCGAAGCGGTCGATGTCGCGGACGGTCCCCTTCTTGAGCCAGTAGAGGGTGCGGGGTGTCGCAACCCGGACCTTGATACCGCCGTGGTCGATCTCCTGCACCTCAAGATCCTCGTACCGGGCGAACTCCCCGAGACGCGCAACGATATCCAGGAAGAGGTCCCCTGATGGGGGATAGTAGCGGACGGCGGGGTAGTCCCCCGCAAGATCCTCTTCGGAGATCTCGTCGATGCTGGGATCGTCGTAAACCGATTTCAGCGCTGCCCGCAGGCGCGCGACATTCTCGGCGGTCGGCCGGACGAAGACGTCAAGGTCTTCCGTAGCGCGGATGAGGCCATGAAAGTTCACCGCAACCCCGCCGACCAGGATGTAATCGACACGTTCCTGCTCGAACGCGGCAAGAACCTTCATGACCTCGTCCAGTTCCATGGCTACCGCGCGCTCGGCGGCGGCGGGTTCGTGCCCCGAGTGAGCGCCCGGTCCACCGAGAAGGCGCCGCTGCCTCCGATAATCACCGCCAGCGCCATGGCGATCGCCAGGAGGTGGTACTCGTAGCCCTCGCCCTTCTGGTTGCCCATCCAGTTCATGAAGAAGCCGTTCGGCAGGTGGACGGTGAACACCGCTCCCAGCATCACGCAGAGGATGCCGAAGGCCGCCACCCGGCCCAGGAAGCCGACGATCAGGCCCAGGGAGCCGAAGAACTCGGCGAGGATCACCAGGAAGACGATCACGGCAGGCAGCCCCATCCCCGTCATGCCCTGCATCGTGCCGCTGAAACCGCCGCCCCCGAACCAGCCCAGCAGCTTCTGCGCGCCGTGCGGGAAGATCACGAGCCCCAGGAACAGCCGGACCAGGAAACGGCTGATGTCGTCGTCGGTCCTCATCAGCTTTCTCATGCCTTTGCCCCCCTTTCGTGAATGAGCAGTTTACACGTCACCCACCCGGATGCGGGCGTCCACCGCCCGGGCGGTGGACCGGTCCGGGCCGGCCAGGAACGGGTTGATGTCCACCTCGCGGATGCGCGGATGGCGCTCGGCGAGCTGCGCCAGGCGCTGCAGGATCTCGCAGAGGAGGTTCACGTCGGCACCGGCCTCCCCTCTCACTCCCTGCAGCAGCTTGAAGCCGCGGATGCCTCGCACCATGTCCAGGGCGTCGGTCCGTCCCAGGGGGAGCACTCCGAAGCGGACGTCCTGGAAGACCTCCACGTACTTGCCACCCAGGCCGAACATGAGCAGCGGACCGAAACGGGGATCGGTCGTGATGCCGAAGATCACCTCGTGCCCGCCCTTCGCCATCTCCTGGACGAGCCAGCCTTCGATGCGATGGCCGGCTCCCGTTACGGACTCGGTCGTCCGCCGGATCGCCGCGGTCAGGTCGCGGTCGTCCCGAAGGTCCATCTTCACCGCGCCCACGTCGCTCTTGTGGACGAGGTCGGTCGCCACGGCCTTGAGCACCACCGGGTAGCCAATCTCCTGCGCCGCGGCCAGTGCCTCCTCGGGAGTCGAGGCCTTGCGCCAGCGGGCCAGGG
>JBJMGZ010000575.1:0-9015 GCA_045807605.1 Thermoanaerobaculia bacterium
AAGGCGACGCGCCGGCGCGCCACGTCGGTGGCCGGCGTCCTGATCCAGGTCCGCGAGCTCCAGGAGGTGGCGGCCGCCGCGATCAACACCCCCGAGGAAGTCCTGGACAAGGCCGTCACGGGGCTGGCGCAGTTCGACGAGAGGCTCGCGGAGCTGCGCAAGGCTCGCGACGAGGCGGACACCCCCGACAAGAAGGCCGCGGCGGAAGTGAGGATCAACCTGTTCCTGCCGCGGCGCGCCTACCTGGAGGCGGTGCAGCGCGCCGGCGGCGACACGCACGGCGCCCTCGCGGCCCAGCTCGACCTGGTCCGCGCCCAGCTCGCCTACCTCACCGGCAAGGACGTGCCCTCCTTCCGCTACACGCCGGACCAGGTCGCGATGCGCAACGAGATCGAGAAGCTCAAGCAGAGCGAGAAGCGGATCGCCGGCCAGTTGGAGCGGGCCGACTCGAAGCTCGGCGACCCGGTCAAGCGCACGGGCATGATGCGCGCCTCCCTGCTCGACGACGTCACGGGCGCGCAGCAGGAGGTGCTCCTCTCCATCGGCGAGCGGCAGCTCCTCGCCACCGGCATGCTGGAGGTGGTCATCGCCGACGTCACGTCGAGCAAGGGCCGGCGCTTCACCGGCACCGGCTCCGGCGCCCACGCCCGCTCCGACGCCTGGATCGAGGCCATGCGCGACCTGCAGCGCCACCTCGGAAGAGGGCGCGGATTCCTCTCCTGGCAGGCGCCGCCGCCGTACGGCTCGCTGGGCCAGGGGCTCGAAAACCCCCTGCAGCTCAAGCTCGCCGAGCTCGACCAGATCAAGGAGCTCGCGGACGACGCCATGAACGCCCTCACGCTCGCGGCGCTCGTGGCCGCGCCGTTCACCGGCGGCGCATCGCTCGGCGTCCTGGCGGTGCTCATGCCGATCCAGCTCGGCAGCAGCCTCTACAACATCGTCAACCGGGCGATGTACGACGACCTGGAGCTCGACGCCGACGCGATCGGCAGCCTCCTCGACATCGTCTCCTTCGGCGTCACCGCCAAGGTCGGCGCGATGGCCAAGGCGGCCAAGGCGGCCCGGCGCAGCGTGGGCATGATTTCCAGAAACGGCCGCATCGCCCTCGGGCTCCTGGACGGGGGCGGTTACGTGGTGATGACGTACTCGTCCTACATGGACATCATGCACGACGACCCGGACGAGACCCCGGAGGACGCGCGGGTGCGCAAGCTGCGCGCCCTCCTCGGGCTCCTCCAGGGCGCCTCGATCCCGATCGCCCACAAGGTCTTCGACCGGGCCGGGATGCACCACGACGGCTCGCTCGCCGACGAGTCTCCGGCGCCCCGGGACAAGACCGCCGCGGACGAGCCCGCTCCGGGCCGGCCCGCGCCCGACGAGCCCGCGCCCGCCCGTCCCGCGCCGGAGCCAGCCGACCGGACGCCAGCCGACCGGACGCCAGCGGACACCGCGCCCTCGGCGCCCCCGCCCCGGACGGCGGACGCGCCGGAGGTGCCGAAGGCCTATCACGACGCGCTCCAGGGCGTCCCCAAGCGGGTGAAGCCGGTGATCAACCCCGAGCTGGAGGCGGGCACGGTCCGCGTCCAGTACGTCCACAGCGACGGCGTCATCACCCACATGTGGATCGAGATCGGGCCCGGCACCTCGGCCGCCCGGGTCAAGCAGCACGCCCGCACGGCGCGCGACATGGGGCGCTACATGGGCCTCTCCGGCCGCGTGCGCAAGGTCTACGACCAGATCGCGGCGTGGCTGTCGAAGAACCCGGCCGCGGGGCCGGGGAGCCGCGCCTGGGAGGCGAAGCTGGAGGTCAAGAAGCTCCAGCGCATCATCGACGAGCAGTTCGCGGCCTACGACAAGGCGGTCGACGAGAAAAACCTGGCGCTGCGCGACGAGCTGAGCCGGGAGCTCGACCACCTGGAGTCGCAGCTCCTCGAGCACGCCCGGGCCGTGGACCGGTTCGACGACCGCGGGCGCGGCTTCGTCGCGGCCGAGGGGACCGGCGGCACCTTCGGCGCGGAGACGTCGCGCAGCGAGGCCTTCCGCGCGCTGGGCGGCAACGAGACCCGGGCCGGGACGGGCGGGCTGGAGGCGGCGAGCGACCTGCGCCGCTTCGTCGACGCCGCGGTGAGCGAGAAGGTCGCCGCCGGCCCCGAGGAGCTCGTGCGGCAGATGCCCGATCCCCGGGGCCTCAGCCACGAGAGCGTGCTGCGCCAGACCAAGGAGCCCTACCTGGCGAAGCTGGCGGAGCGCGTCACGGACGCGAAGCGCCTGCGCTCGCTCGCCTCCTACCAGGCGGCGCGCAAGGCCGGCGCCAGCCCGGCCGAGGCGCTCTACCGGGCGTCCCACGCCGAGGGGACGCGCATCCTGGACCTCCTGCCCGAGGCCGACCGCACCGCCTTCTCCGAGACCTGGGCCGCGAAGTCCGCCGCGATCCCGGTCCCCCCGCACCTGATGGGAGGGATCCCGGCGGAGACCCTGACGGGGGTGCCCGCTCCGCCCCCGCCACCCGCCCACAAGACGCTCGACCAGCTCCTCACGCAGGACAAGAAGGGCTTCACGGACAAGGAGCTGCAGAGGGCCTACGAGGAGTACGTGGCCAGGAACACCCGGGTGGGCGATCCCGCGGCCACGCCGGAGGAGTGGGTGAACCTGACCCGCGGCGGCCCGCGCGAACGCCTGGAGAGCCTGCTCGGCCCGCATCACTCGTTCGGCGGCGCCGGCACCGGCGTCGAGCGCCAGCTCCCGCTCGTCGACTTCGCGCAGCCCGCGGCCTACACGCAGCCGCGGCTCGACGCGGACGTGGCCGCGGTCGAGCGCGACCCGGGCAAGCTCTGGGAGCGCCTCGGCCGGCTCCAGACCGACGGCGTCACGGGCGGCGTGGTCGGCGAGTCGCTGTTCAACATCCTCAAGGGCAACGCCGCCGAGATCCTGTCGCGCCCGATCCAGGCGGCCGAGCTCGCGAAGGTGCAGGCGCAGCACCCGGACGCGCGCCTCTACGACGACGTGCGCGCCAGCATCTTCCTGCCGGACGGCACGCTCTCCAAGCCGGTCCTGTTCACGGACAACGTGATCGCGAGCAAGCGCGGCGAAGGCCTCCAGCTCCACGCCGTGTTCGAGGTCAAGGCCGGCTCCAAGGGCGGCCAGGAGGCGACCACGCAGGTCTTCGACTGGATCGAGGGCAAGCTCGACGAAAAGATCGAGATCCGAGTGGGCGGCGACACCTACGTCTACGACCCGGGCAGCGCGGCTCCCAACCAGGTGATCGGCCTGGCGCGCGCCGACCGCCATCTCATCGCGGCCCAGGGCGCCGAGCACCTGGGCCTCGACTCCGGCGACCAGATCGCGCGCGCGTCCAAGCGCCACGCCCTGCCGCAGACCGCGGACGAGATCAATTTCCTCACGCGCGCGCTGATCGAAAAGCACATCGCGCAGAAGGAAGGGCCCGTGCCGCCGCCGCCGGCTCCGACCCCGGCCCCCACGCCGGCCCCGACCCCGACACCGGCCCCGGCGACCACCCCGGCCGCTCTCCCCGAGCCCGCCAGACGGCCCGGGACCCGCGACCTCGTGTCCCCGCTGGAGGCGGCCCAGGAGGAGTATTTGAGCTCGCCATATGAGCTGCTCTCGCCGGCGGCGGCGCATTGGGTCCTCTCCGCGACCCATGCGTCCTTGGAGGGGGCGGCCATGATCTCGGAATGGGTCCCCGGGACGAATGCGGCCGGCGCCGAGGTGTTCAAGTCGCTGACCCGGATCACCTCCGAGCCCCCCCATGTGGAAGGGTTCGTGGTCTACGGCCAGCGCAAGGGCAAGAAGGTCACGATCATCACCGGCTACCACGGGTCGTCCGAGGGCCTCACCATCCCGGAGAAGAAGTTCGCCGTCGACGACGCGAAGTACTACAACGAGAAGCATCCCGGCGTGGACGTGATCGACACCTCGGAGATGACGCACGATCAGAGGTTGGCGTTGATCGAGGCGATCCCCGGCGTCGTCGTCGTGAGCACCTGTTACGCAGCCAACGCCACGCCCTCCGCCCCGGTTCCGGGCCAGCCTCGCGGCGGGCACGCGGAGAGCATCTCCCTCCCCAATCTCGAGATGTTCAAGCGGCTGAGCGAGGGCATCGACAGCCGGCCGCCGGCGTCGCACAGCGTGATGATCGAGCACCACCGGATGCTCTCCCCGGAGCAGATGCGCGAGCTGTTCCGCGACCGGACCGATTCCGACTGAAGATTCCCCTTTCCCGTGGCGGGTTTCCCCGCCCGCTGCGTATCCATCACAGGAAGAGAAAACGATCATGTTCGACGACCTCGACAGAAGCATCGAAAATCTGCTCAAGCGCGAGCTGCCTCCCGACCTGGTCTCCCAGGTCACGATCAGCTTCGCCACGCCGGACAACCAGTTCCCGCCGGCGGCGGTGTCGCTGCCCGCGATCGATCTCTATTTGTACGACATCCGCGAGAACCGGGACATCCGCGACGGCGAATGGCGCCTCGAGCGCCAGGAGGACGGCTCGGCCGTGCGCAGGGCGCCGCTGGTGCGCGTCGACTGCTCGTACCTCGTCACGGCCTGGCCGAGCGACAGCTCGCCGGCTCCGGCGCGCGACGAGCACCGCCTGCTCGGCGAAGTCATGAAGGCTCTCCTGCGCTTCTCCTCGCTGCCCGGCGACGTGCTCGTGGGCAGCCTCCAGGGCCAGCAGCCGCCGCTGCCGTCCAGCACCCTGCAGCCGGGACGCCTGCAGAGCCTCGCCGAGTTCTGGCAGGCCGTGGGCGGCAAGCCGAAGGCCACGCTCAGCTACACCGTGACCCTCGGCGTCGAGCCGACCGCTCCGATCGCAGCCGGGCCGCGGGTGCAGGAGAGGGTCTTCCGGATCGAGCAGGGGATCTGATCACTTTTTTCACCCCAACGAAGGAGACAACGCTCATGCCCCAGTATCTTGCGCCCGGAGTCTATGTGGAGGAGGTCCCGTCGTCGGTGCAGCCGATCGCGGGCGTCGGCACCAGCACGGCGGGCTTCATCGGCCAGGTGGCCGACGGCGTCGCCATGCCGGCGCAGCCCGGCAAGTTCGTCACCGATTCGCTGGGCCGTCCGGTCAAGGACTCGCTCGGCAACCTCACGCCCATCCTGTACACGGTGGCCCCGGCCGGCGAGCCCCAGCTCGTCACGAGCTGGGAGGGCTTCAAGGCCCGCTTCGGCGACTTCCAGACCGGCAACCGCATCCTGGCCCACGCGGTCTACGGCTTCTTCAACAACGGCGGCACCCGCTGCTGGGTGGCGCGCATCAACGCGGCTCCGGTCACGGCCAATGCCACCGCCTACACCAACGCCCTCGCGGTCTTCGAGGGCATCGACGAGATCGCCCTGGTGGCCGTGCCCGGCGGCACCGACGCCGCCATCCAGGGCGCCGTCATCTCCCACTGCGAGAAGGTGGGCGACCGCTTCGCCATCCTCGACGGCCAGGTCACCGGCACCTACACGTCCGCGGCCGTCCAGGGCACGACCGGCGACAGCGACTACGCCGCCCTCTACTACCCGCGCATCCAGGTCTTCGATCCGGTCGACAAGGCGCCCGTCTTCGTGCCGCCGAGCGGCCACGTGGCCGGCATCTACGCCCGCATCGACACCGAGCGCGGCGTGCACAAGGCGCCGGCCAACGCGGTGGTGCGCGGCGCGCTCGGCCTCGAGCACCGCCTGAGCCGCGCCGACCAGGAGGGCCTCAACCCGGACGGCATCAACGTCATCCGCGACTTGAACGGCAGCATCGTGCTCTGGGGCGCGCGCACGCTCGGCGGCGACGCCAACGGCGAGTGGAAGTACATCAACGTCCGCCGGCTCTTCCTCTTCCTGCGCGAATCGATCGACGAGGGCACGCAGTGGGTGGTGTTCGAGCCCAACGACACGGCGCTGTGGGCCAAGATCGCGCGCAACGTCACGGCCTTCCTGACCAACGTCTGGCGCTCCGGGGCTCTCTTCGGCAACACGCCGGCCGAGGCCTTCTACGTGCGCTGCGACGCCAGCACCAATCCGCCCGAGGTCCGCGACCTCGGCCAGGTGGTGACCGAGATCGGCGTGGCCGTCGTGCGGCCGGCCGAGTTCGTGGTCTTCCGCCTCAGCCCGTGGGCCGGCCCCGGCAAGTAGGAGAACGGACGTGGCGATCCAACAGGCACCAGGGGTCTACCGGGAGGACGTGTTCCCGGCCCGCCGTGCGGCTCTGCCCACCGGCGTGCCGGCGTTCCTCGGCTACACCTTGCAGGGGCAGGTCAACGAGCCGGTGCGGCTGACGCTCTTCTCGCAGCTCGCCGAGAAGCTCGGCGCGCCGGTGACGGGCCGCTACCTCGCGGCGGCGGTCGAGGGCTTCTTCCTCAACGGCGGCCGCGAGTGCCTCGTGGTGCCGCTGGACGCGGCCGCGGGCAATCCCGAGACGGCGCTCGCCGCCGGCCTCGCGGCCCTCGCGCCGCGCCAGGACCTCGACCTCGTCTGCGCTCCCGACCTGGTGGTCGAGAGGCAGGCGGCCGACCGCACGCTGCGCATGCAGTCGGCCGTGCTCGCCCATTGCGACGCGCAGGGCGACCGCTTCGCCATCCTCGACGCCCAGCCGCCCGAGACCGGCCTGGCCGGCGTGCTCGCGCAGCGCAACGGACTGAGCGGAGACAACGGGGCCCTCTACCATCCCTGGGTCCTGACCCCGGGCGCCGACAGGTTCGTGCCGCCCTGCGGCCACGTGGCCGGAGTGGTGGCGCGCTGCGACCGGCGCACGGGCGTGCACAAGGCGCCCGCCAACGAAGTGCTCGAAGGGGTCGTGGACCTCCAAGCGAGCCTGACCGACACCGACCAGGCGCTGCTCAACCCGAACGGGATCAACGCGCTGCGCGCCTTCCCCGGCCGCGGCATCCGGATCTGGGGAGCGCGCACCCTTTCAAGGCAATCGGCCTGGACCTACGTCAGCGTGCGCAGGCTCTTCCTGACGGCCGCGCGCTGGATGGAGCTCAACCTGGCCGACGCGGCCTTCGAGCCCCACGACACCCGGCTGTGGAACCGCATCACGCGCGAGCTCACGACCTGGTTCGAGGGGCTCTTCCGGGCCGGCGCCCTCAAGGGCCGGACCGCGGCGGAGGCCTTCTTCGTCAAGTGCGACGGCGAGACCAATCCTCCCGAAGTCCGCGCGGCGGGCCGGGTGGTCACCGTCATCGGCCTGGCGCCGAGCGTGCCGAACGAGTTCGTGGTGGTGCGCATCATCCACGGCGCGTCCGGTGTCGGCGTAGACACGGAAATCTGATCGATTCGCAAGGAGATAAGACATGGCGACCGGAGATCGCAGGGACCCGTTCCGTTCATTCAACTTCGCGGTGGAGATCGACGGCATCGCGCGCGCCGGCTTCCGGGAGTGCTCGGGCCTCGACGCGAGCCAGGACCCGATCGAATACCGCGAGGGCACCGAGGGGCTGACGTCGCGCAAGCTGCCCGGCCTCGTCAAGTACTCGAACATCACGCTCAAGTGGGGCATGACCGACGACGCCGAGCTCTGGGACTGGCGCAAGCGGGCCATGACCGGCAAGGTGGAGCGCAAGAACGGCTCGATCGTGCTGCTCGACGACACCGGCGCCGAGAAGATGCGCTGGAACTTCCGCGAGGCGTGGCCCACCAAGTGGACCGGCCCCAGCTTCAACGCCACCGGCAACGAGGTGGCGATCGAGACGCTGGAGATCGCTCACGAAGGCCTGGACCTGCAGGAGTAACCGGTCATGACGCTGCAGACGGAATTCCCCTTCACGCTGCCCCGCGGCTACCTCGACGCGGAGGGCAACCTGCATCGCGAAGGGGTCATGCGGCTGGCCACGGCCTACGACGAGATCGCGCCGATGAAAGACCCGCGGGTGCAGTCCAACCCCGGCTACCTGGTGATCATCCTGCTGTCGCGGGTGGTCACCAGGCTGGGCGGCCTGGAGCACTTGAACCCCAAGGTCTTTGAGGGGCTCTTCGCCGGCGACCTGGCCTTCCTGCAGGACCTCTACCGGCGCGTCAACGAGCACGGCCACAACCGCGTCGCGGTCTCGTGCCCGCATTGCCAGGGCGATTTCGAGGTGGAGATCGACGGCTCGGGGGAATGATGGGCTACCCCTCGGACCGCCTGTTCGAGGAGGTAGCCTACCTCGCGTACTACTTCCACTGGCCGAACGATCAGATTTTGAACCTGGAGCACCGCGACCGGCAGCGCTGGGTCGCGGAGGCGGCGCGGATCAACCGCCGCCTGAACGAGGAGACAAGGTGAGGACGAGATGACGAGTCTGGGTTTGAACGCGCGCAGCGATCCCTACATGTCCTTCAACTTCCTCGTGGAGATCGAGGGGCTGATCGCCGGCGGCTTTTCCGAGGTCGGCGGCCTGCAGGTCGAGACGCAGGTCCACGACTACCAGGAGGGCGGGCAGAACGAGTACGTGCACAAGCTGCCCGGCCCCGCGCGCTATCCGTCGAATTTGATTCTCAAGCGCGGCCTCACCGACATCGAGACCTTCTGGTCGTGGCATCAGGAGGTGATCGCGGGGACGATCGAGCGCAGGAACGGCACGATCTACCTGCTCGACCGCATGGGGGTGCCGGCCATGTGGTGGGACTTCAAGCAGGCCTACCCGGTGAAGTGGAGCGGGCCCGAGCTGAGGGCCGACGGCAACGCCGTGGCAGTCGAGACGGTCGAGCTGGTGCACCGCGGCCTCTCGAAGCCGGCGCTCGCCTCCGCCCTCGGCGTGGTGCGCGGCGCGATCGACATTTCCGGTGGAGTTTCTTTCGGGTAGAGGATGGCGATGGATACTCCGGACATCGACGCTCACGGCCGGCAGCTGCTGCGTCGCGCCTCCTCCCCCGGCGTGACCCACGGCCGTCTTTCCGATATTGCGGCGCGGCGGCAGGCGATCGGCACGGGAGCCGCGCTGGCTTCCGAGATCCAGCGGCGCTGGACCCCGGCCGATCCCGCCGGCTGGGGGAACGGCCCGGCCCTGCACTACGCCGGGCAGGCTCCGGCGGGCA
>JBJMGZ010000576.1:0-7799 GCA_045807605.1 Thermoanaerobaculia bacterium
CAGCTCGGTCCTGCGCTCGTCCCCGTACAGGCGGAAGGTGTCGCCCGCCGGGTTGTCCAGCTCGAGCTCCAGCGTCGGATGCCCGTAGCCCATGTTGCGCAGGCGGTCGAGGAGGCCGGCGCGCTCCAGGGAGAGCTCCAGGCCCTGGAGCGAGTAGTAGCCCAGCAGCCGCCGCGGCCGTTGCATCGCGGCCATGCCCGGGAGGATGTCGTCCGCCGTCAGCCCCCAGTCCCCCTCGGCGGGCTCGCCGGTCAGCTCGTGCGGCGCGATCTCCTGGGCGAGCTGGCGGTAGCGGATCAGCGTGATCTCCTCCGTGGTCGGAGGCTCCAGCGCCCTGCCCTTGTTGAGCAGGGTGGAGAAGAAGCGCGCGCTGTAGCGCCAGGCGTTCAAGCCATACCCGCCGGCGAGGACGATCGCCAGGGGGAGGCTCCGGTGCCCGCCGCGCACGCATTCGACCACGAAACGGTCGCGCTCCAGCATCCCCTTCGCCGAGATCTTCCAGTTGCCGATCTGGTCGTCCGCGGCCGGATCGTTGCCCGCGAGATAGAAGACGAGCTCGGGCCGGAACGCCGCCAGGACGGGGGGCAGCCGCGAGCGCACGGCTTCCAGATAGGCCTCGTCCTGGATCGCCCCGGGCAGCTCGACGATCGTGGCCTCGACCGCGTCGGTCGAGCCGTTCGTCTGGTTGTGGATGGAGAAGGTATGGACCGTCGGGTCGGCCGCGAAGATGGCGCGGGTGCCGTCGCCGTCGTGGAGGTCGAGGTCGACGATCAGGATCCTGCCGCCGAAGCCGGACTCCCGGAGGTCGGCGATCGCGACAGCCACGTCGTTGAACACGCAGAAGCGCTCTCCGCGCGAAGGGAAGGCGTGATGGAGGCCGCCGCCGACGTTGATGCCGATGGCGTTCCCTCCGTTCTGCTGGAGGGCGAGGCGGGCGGCGAGCAGGGTGCCGCCCACCATGAGGCGCTGGGTGTCGAGGATGCGGTCCGCCGAGTCCTCGGCGAGCTGGAAGCCGACGACGGTGGTCAGGGCGCCCGGGTTGTTGAGCGAGTCGAGGTACTCGTCCGAATGGACGCGGCGCAGGTGGCGGAACGTCGCGGGCTCGGGCCGGTGGACCGCGCGGCTGGCGAGGAGCCCGGTCGAGTCGAGGAAGGTGAGGATGCGCTCGCCGCGCCGGGAATCGTACGAGGCGCCGGGCAGATCGAGCTGGTACCGGCGGCTGTAGACGAAGCCCACCTGCGGCCGCACGAACAACCGCCTTCGCCCCCGCCGGAGCCAGCGCTCGATCGTCGAGGGGGCGCCCACGGGGGGGAGCTTAGCTCACTTCATCCGCACCCACGTCGCCCCCCAGGTCTCCGCGTCCCCGAACGCCTCCACCCGCTCATCCCGCCCGAGCAGCGTGCGCACGGTCTGCCGCTGCACGCCGATCCCCTTGCCGTGGATGATGCGCAAGTCGCGCAGCCCCTTCTCGTGGACGGCGTCCAGCCAGTCGCGGACCACGCCGGCGACCTCGGACGGGCGGAAGCTGTGGAGGTCCAGCACGTCGGTGATCGGCAGCTCCACCGCTGCCTCCCAGTCAGCCTCTTCGTCCATGCGTTCGTCCATGCGGGCTATAATAGGTCTCTCCAGCCATGCTGAAGACCCAGGAAGCCGCCGAGAGCGCGCTGCGCGAGAGCGAGGAACGCCTCCGCGCGGTGGTCGCCGCCCTGGAGGAGGGCATCGTGCTCTACGAGGCGGACGGCTCCGTCTCGAGCTGCAACGCGTCGGCGTGCCGCATCCTGGGGCTGCGCGAGGACCAGATCGTCGGCCGCACGTCGCGCAATCCATCCCTGCGCGCCGTGCGCGAGGACGGCAGCCCGTTCGAGCCCGAGAGCCATCCGGCCACGATCACGCTGCTCACCGGCCTGCCCTGCTCGCGGGTCACGATGGGCATCGAGCGCGCCGACGGCACGCTCGTCTGGCTCTCCATCAACTCCCGGCCGCTGAGCCGGCGCGGCGAGCCCGACCCCTACGCCGTGGCCGTCTCCTTCACCGACGTCACCCGGGCGCGGAGCGCCGAGCGCGAGATGCGCTGGCGGGCGGACCAGCACTCGGTCATCGCCGACCTCGCCAGCCACGCGCTCCAGGGAACCCCGCTCCAGGAGCTCATGGAGAAGGCCGTGCGGCGCGTCGCCGACGTGCTCGACCTCGCCCGTTGCGGCATCACCGACCGCTTGCAGCTCCACCTGCGGGCCGGCGTCGGCTGGCCCGACCGGGAGGATTTCCCCAAGGGGGCGGACCATCCGAGCGCCGCGACCATCCTGATCCCCGGCCGCCAGCGCTCCTGGGGCTTCCTGATCGCGCACCCGCGGCCCGGCGGCAGGATCGGGTCCGAGGAGACGCGCTTCCTCGACTCCGTGGCCACCCTGCTCGCCATGGCCGCCGAGCGCGAGCGCGAGCAGTCCTCCCGCCGGCGCACCGAGTCGCGCCAGGAGCGGCTGCAGCATGCGCTCCGCACCTCGGCCCAGGAGTGGCGGCTCACCTTCGACGCGCTCACCCACCCGCTCCTCCTCATCGAGCTCGACGGCCGCATCATCCGGCTCAACCGCGCGGCGCGCGACCTTTCGGGGGTCGACTACGACAAGGCGGTCTACCAGCACGTCGGCGTGCTGGGCAAGGGCCAGCCCTGGCGCGCCATCCGCGAGCTGCTGCCGCAGGTCGGCTCGGCCGATGCGGAGGCGGACGATCCGTCGGTCCAGGCGCGCGACGACCAGGGGCGGACCTGGGACATCACGATGAGCCCGGTCACCAGCCCCGACAACCAGAAGGGCGTCGTGGTCGTGGCGCGGGACATCACCGACCTGGTGCGCCTGCAGGAATCGCTGCGCCGCAGCGAGACCATGTCGGCCATGGGCGCGCTCGTCGCGGGCGTGGCGCATGAGGTGCGCAACCCTCTCTTCGGGATCTCGGCCACGCTCGACGCCTTCGAGTCGCGCTTCGGCCGGCGCAAGGACTTCCGGCGCTACTTCGACGTCCTGCAAGTCGAGGTCAAGCGCCTGAGCGAGCTCATGCACCAGCTCCTCGACTACGGCAAGCCGGCGCGGCTCGATCTCGCCGAAGTCACGCCCGACGAGGTCATGGCCCTGGCCGCGACCGCCTGCGAGCCGCTGGCGAGCCGCTGCGGCGTCGACGTGGCGGTGCGCTCCGACGGCGGCCTGCCGCAGCTCCACGTCGACCGCGGCCGCATCGCGCAGGTCTTCCAGAATCTGCTCGAAAATGCCATCCAGCACTCGCCGGAGGGGAAAACCGTGCTCTTCCGGGCGGAGAGGGTGGACGGCGACCGCGACGGCGTGCGCTTCGCCGTCGAGGACGCCGGGCCCGGCTTCCTGCCCGGCGACCTGCACCGCGTGTTCGAGCCGTTCTTCACCCGGCGCCGCGGCGGCACGGGCCTGGGCCTCTCGATCGTGCAGCGCATCGTCGACCAGCACGGCGGCGAGGTGCTGGCCGCGAACCTCGCCGCGGGCGGCGCGGCCATGACCGTCTTCCTGCCGCTGCGCCCGCGCCGCTCCGGCCTGGCCGGCAAGCCCGCCCTGGCGGAGATGGTGCGCGGATGAAACCCGGTGCTCGCGGTGGCGTATACTCGGGGAAAGCACTGGAGCCTTCCCGATGAAGCCGCGTCTTCTTGTGGTGGACGACGAGGAGTCGATCCTGTCCGCGATCCGGGACTACTTCGAGCCGCGGGGCTACGAGGTCGACTGCGCCCGCGAGCTCGAAGAGGCGGAGGCGCTCCTCTCGCACATCCGTTACGCGCTGCTGATCGCCGACCTGCGGCTCACGGGAGTGCAGGGCAACGAGGGGCTGGAGCTGATCCGCTTCGCGCGCGAGCGCTCGCCGTGGACGCGCACCATCGTCCTCACCGGCTACGGCTCGAGCGAGATCGAGATGGAAGCGATCGGCCGTGGAGTGGACGCCTTTCTGCAGAAGCCGCAGCCGCTCGCCGAGCTGGCCGCGATCGCCGCCAATCTGACCGGACGGGATGCGTGAAACCATGCAGACGAGCCGCTTGTGGGACCTGATCCAGGAGCCGCAGGGCCTGACCACGGTGTTCCAGCCGATCTTCGAGACCCGCGGCGCCGCCGGCGCCCCCGCAGGACAGCGCCGGCTCTTCGCGCTGGAAGCCCTCACCCGCGGTCCCCGGCAGACCAACATCGAGCGCTCGGACATCCTCTTCGAGTACGTCCGCCGCAAGCGCCGCGAGCCCGAGGTGGACCTGCTCGCCATCGCCTCGGCGCTGCGCCAGGTCCGCGGCCTGCCCGGCAAGCCGTGCCTGTCGCTCAACGTCCATGCCGTCACCCTGGAGCGCGAGAAGCGCCTCCCGGACTGGCTGGCCGATCTGTGCGCCGAGTACGGCGTGCCCCTCGCCAGCCTGATCATCGAGATCGTCGAGCACGCGCCGCCCTGGAGCGGTCCGTGCTTCCTCGACAACCTCGACCGCCTGCGCGGGCTCGGCGTGCGCATCGCGCTCGACGACGTCGGGCTCGGCCAGTCGAACTTCCGGATGATCGTGGACTGCCGGCCCGACCTGCTCAAGATCGACCGGCACTTCGTGGACGGCGCGCACGCCGATCCCATGCGCCGCGCCGTGCTGGAATCGATCTCGGACCTCGCCTGCCGGCTGGGAGCCCGCGCCGTAGCCGAGGGGATCGAGGACGAGCGCGACCTGGCGACCGTGAGCGCCGCCGGCATCTCGCTCCTCCAGGGCTACCTGCTCTGCCGCCCCTGCACCCCGCGGGCGCTCAAGAAGATGGACTTCATGACCTCGCCCGAGCACTTCCGGGAGCTGGGCAGCGACGCGCTGGACGAAGTCACCCAGGAGCTGCGCCTGCTGCAGGGGTGAGCGGAACACGGACTCACACGGACCTGCACGGACTCACACGGACAGCCGGAGTCGGATCCGGTCCGATGTCCGTGTCCGTCCGTGTCCGTCCGTGAGAGTCCGTGTCCGTCCGTGTTCCGCTTGTTCCGCTTCCCTACTTGAAGAGCTTCAGGAACACCAGGTACATCACGAAGCCGTCGTCCGGCCCCGCGACCGGCACGCCCACGTCCAGGTTGACCACGGTCTGCCAGGGACCGATGAACGTCCCGGCGATGCCGACGCCGCCCAGCAGCTCGTTGTCGAGCCCCGAGGGCTCGTCCGTGGCCCAGGCCACGTCGCCGACGGCGTCGAGCCGCAGGAATTCGCCGATCTCGAAGCCGTAGGTCAGGTGCGTCGCGATCGCCTCCTCGGCGCGCACGCGGTTCGACTGGTAGCCGTGCACGCGCGTGCTGCCGAAGAACCCGAACTGGTACTTGCTGAAGCGGTCGAGGTCCGAGCCCGACACCCAGTCGATCTCGGCGCCGACCTTCTGGAAGCGGGGGAGATACCAGTTCTTGCTCGCCCGGGCGCCCCAGCGCGCGAACTCCTGCTGCGGCTCCAGGTAGTCCGGCGAGCCCGGGAAGCCCCAGGGATCCCACTGCGAGCGCCGGCTCTTGCTGGCATGGACGCTGAAGCCGTAGCCCGAGCGCGAGTACGTGCCGGACAGCTCCAGCGAGTGGGTCAGGTTGTCGCTCGGCAGCACGAAGCCCTCGCCGGTGTCGTCCGACTCGCCGAACTTGAGGAAGAGGACGTCGTAGTCCAGGCCGAGCTTGACAAAGTTGCCGAGCGGCCGGCCGAGCTTCAGGCCGAAGCTGCCGGTGCGCTGCTCGACCTCCTCGGCGAAGATCTCCTTGTCGTCGCGGAAGACGTTGTCGGCGAACGGCACCGCCAGGGCGAAGAGATCGGCGCCGAGGTCGAACTTGCTGCCGAAGAGGCGCGGCTCGGCGACGTTGAGCGTCAGCAGGGCGCCGGCGAAGAACAGGTTGACCTGCTTGCCCGTGCCGCGGAAGTCGAAGTCGAAGTAGTTGACGCCGCCGAGCGGCAGCGGGAAATCGAGCGCGTCGTCGTAGAACACGCCGCCGGCCAGGAAGAGCTTGTTGGTGTCGAAGCCCTCCTTGATCACGCGCTCCTCGGAGCCCTTCTCCTTGACCAGGTAGCGCAGGCCCTTGTCGGTGTCGCGCACCATGGTCACGTCGGTCCCGGCGACCTGGGCGCGCTTCGCCTCGAAGTCGGGCGGATTGACCCGCACCTCGGACAGCAGGGTCTCGCGCTCGACCACCGTGGTGGCGTTGACCACCGACAGGATCTGCTGCGCCACGACCCGCAGCGGCAGGATGTAGCTCTCGGACGACCACGGCCCCGGCAGGCCCATGGCGTTGATCGGCGTGTAGTGCAGGGTCTCCTCGTTCGAGATCACCTCGCCCTCGAGGCCGATCTGCACGGCGCGGGTGCGCAGGCGGGCGTAGATCTGCTTGTCCACCCAGACCGAGCCCTGGTAGAGCTTGCCGGTCTCCCCCGGGCCGGCGGGAGCGAAGTCCACGACCCAGGCGTCGCGGCCGTCGACCGTGTCCGAGCCGCGGAGCCGGTAGCGGTACTGCCGGGTGAAGTGGATCTGGAGCGGCATGGCCGCGGCTTTTTCCGGCTGGACGAGCGGGATCTCGGGGATGGTCTTGCTGCGCCACTTGACGCCGTTGACGTAGAGCGTCTGCCAGGCCCAGTCCGAGCCGGTCTTCTCGTCGAAGAAGTACGGCCCCTGGAGCGTGGCCTCGACGGTCTGCGATCCGGCCGCGGGCTGGAAGCGCAGGTGGGTGGTGTTGGTGGCGGAGTAGGTGTCGAGCTTGCGGTCCTGGGCGTCCTCGAACGCCTGCAGGCGGCGGAGGATCTCCTCGACCGGCATCTGGCGCTCGGTCGCGACGCTCAGCTTCTCCTCGACCCCCTCCTCGCCGCGCTCGGCCGCGCTCGCCCGCTCCAGTCCCAGCACGGCCACGCGGCCGGGGTTGTCGAGCCGCACCTCGAGCCCCTTGCCCTTGACCTCGCCCGTGGGGGCGCCGACCTTGTCGAACGTGTAGGGGAAGCGGGACGGCCGCCGCAGGTAGGGATCGGGGAAGCGCAGCGTCAGCTCCGAGGCGCCCGCCGGGGCGAGAGCGATGACGCGGAGCGAGAAGTCCTTGCCGCGCACGAACGTCCACGCCTCCTCGGCGCCCGTGGGGATGGACCCCGCGTCATAGGAGATGTCGCCCGAGAACTCGCGGGCGAGCAGCGCCAGCGGAGAGACGACCTGGGCTCCCACCTCCGAAGCCCGGAACAGGGTCAGCTCGATGCCGCGCACCGCATTGCGCGCCGCATCGGAAAGGATCTCGCCAGGAGCCGCTGGCAGCGGCATCGAGTCGAGCACGATCGGCCGCCCCGGATCGGCCTCCTGGATCGCCGCGACCGCCGGTTCCAGGTTTCCGTCGGGCCGGAGGACTACGGCTTCCAGGTAGGCCGCCACATCCTCGTCATAGAAGGCCTTCAGGAAGGCAGGATCGGCGGGCAGGGCATCGGAAGCCACGCGGGCATCCGAGCGCGCGCCGGTCAGAGCCACCGCCGCCCGCTTGAGGAGGAAGGCAGTCTCCGCGGCGCCCTGCGCCTCCTGCCCCTCGGGCCGCCACACCACCTGGAACCAGGCGTTGGCCGGAGCCGCCGAGGCGATCGCGGTCGCCGCCCGCAGCTCGCTCTGAAGCCGATCGAAATTCTGGGCCAGCGGAGCCGGAGTGCGGAAGATCAGCGACAGCCAGGGCGTGCCTCCGGCGTCCGTGATCCCCTTGGCCGCGGCAGCCGTGTCGCTGCCGTCGAGAGGGACCTCCCAGGCCACGAAGAAGGGGCTGCCCTTCTCCAGCTTCGCCTGCGCGAGCAGGGACGCGAA
>JBJMGZ010000577.1:0-3060 GCA_045807605.1 Thermoanaerobaculia bacterium
TCCTGCCGCGGATCTTCCTCGGGCTCGCCCTCGGCCTTGGCGGGCCGCGGCAGCAGCATCTTGGACTTGAGGTGGATCAGCAGCGCCGCCTCGTAGATGTACTCGCCGGCGACGTCGAGGTTCAGCTCCTCCATCAGGCCGAGATAGGCGTGGAACTGGTCGCAGATGGTGGCCACCGGGATGTCGGTGATCTCCACCCGGTTCATCTTGATCAGGTGGAGAAGCAGGTCGAGCGGCCCGTCGAAGACCGGCAGGTGGACCTTCCACGACTCGGGCAGCAGGGCTTCGGCCTGGCCCTCGCCATCCATGGCGCCCCGGGTCGCGTCGGTGTCGCGCGGCTCGCTCATCCGTGCACCTTCTGCATCAGCTTGCTGTAATCCATGCCGAGGGCTTCGCGCACCCGCTGCAGGGTCTCGCCGGCCGTCTCGCGGGCGCGGCGCGAGCCGTCGAGGAGGATGTCGTAGACCGTGCCGCGGTCGAGCTGCCGGCGCCGCTCGCGCATCGGCTCGAGGAAGCCGTTGATGATCTCGGCGAGCAGCTTCTTGTCGTCCACGCAGCCGATCTCCGCGGCCCGGCATTGGTGGTAGACCCGCTCCTGGACGTCGGGCGGCGAGAGCAGCTTGTGGAACTCGTAGAGGTTGCACACCTCGGGACGGCCGGGGTCCTTGCGGGTCAGGCGCTGGGGATCGGTGAACATCTGCTTGCACTTCTGGAGCACGACGTCCGCGGGGTCCGAGAGGTTGATGGCGTTGCCGTAGGACTTGGACATCTTGCGGCCGTCGATCCCCGGCACTTTCGGCGTCGGCGTGAACAGCGCCTTCGGCTCGGGGAAAACTTCGCCATAGAGGCTGTTGAAGCGGCGCACGATCTCGCGCGCCAGCTCCAGGTGGCTGGCCTGGTCCTCCCCCACCGGCACGAAATGGGCGCGGTAGATGGCCACGTCGACCGTCTGGAGCACGGGGTAGCCGAGGAAGCCGTAGTTCGAGAGGTCCTTGTTCTCGATCTGCTGCACCTGCTCCTTGTAGGTGGGCACGCGCTCCAGCCAGCCGAGCGGGGTGATCATCGAGAACAGCAGGTGGAGCTCGGCGTGCTCCGGCACCATGGACTGGACGAAGATCACGGAGCGCCGCGGATCGAGCCCGGCGGCGAGCCAGTCGGTGACCATCTCGATCGTGTTGTCCGCCACCTGGGAGGTGTCGGCGTAGTCGCTGGTCAGGGCGTGCCAGTCCGCGGCCATGTAGAAGCAGCGGTAGCGGTCCTGGAGGTCGATCCAGTTCTTGAGGGCGCCGAAGTAGTTGCCCAGGTGGATCCTGCCCGTCGTGCGCATGCCCGAGAGCACGGTCTGCGGTTCCGTCATGCCAGCCTCCGGTCGACGTCCGCCATGAGCTTCTCGTTGGCGTCGAGCACGCCCTTCTCGATCCACAGGGTGCGCGCCTGCACCACGAGCGTGGCCCAGAAGAGCGCGTGGTGGATCCAGACCGGCAGGCTGTTCGTGGCCGCGCCGCCGCCGAGGATGAAGGTCGCCATGGCGAGCCCCATCGCGAGCATGAGCGACGGGTAGGAGCGGTTCTTGAAGCGCTTCGTCTCCTCGATCAGGTCGGGCTCCAGCGAGTGCTCGGCGACCGCTTCCTTGATCGCCTTGCCGGTGCCGATCAGGTAGAACATGATCCAGCAGTGGGAGAAGAGGAGCAGGAGGCTGGAGGCGAGCGCCACCAGGACGTGGCGCGACATCTCGGACCCGACTGGTCCATCGAGGCCATATCCCAGCACGGCGGAGGCGATCAGTCCGAGGGTCGCCATGGCGCCGACGATCAACAGGGCACGTCCCATCATGGGTTTCAGTCTTCTCCTAGGACCGCCCGTTTCCAGGCGGCCACAGCATTCATGGGCCGGAAGCGCTCGTCCACCCGGCGGCGCCCCGCCTCGCCCCGCCGCCGCGCCTCGTCCGGATGTTCCAGGACCTCGGCGAGCGCCGCGGCCAGGGCTTCGGGATCTTCCGGCGGCACCAGCCAGCCGGTGACGCCGTCCTCGACCACCTCGGGGATGCCGCTCACGCGGCTCGCCACCACCGGCACGCCCGCTGCCATGGCTTCCAGCACCACCAGCGGCATGCCTTCGTAGATCGAGGGCACGACCAGGGCCGCGGCGCCGCGCAGCAGGCCGCGCACCCGGCCGGCGTCCTGGCGCCCCAGGAACTTCACGCCCGGCTTGCTCTCCAGCGCGGCCCGGTGCTCGCCGTCGCCCGCGATCAGCAATCGCGCCCCGGGAGGCAGGGCCTCCAGCAGGACTTCGACGCCCTTGCGGATCCGGAGTCGGCCGACGAAGAGCAGGTAGCCCGGCGGTTCTTCCGTCCCGACAGGCTCGAGATCCAGACCGCCGGTCACGTTCGGGACGACCGCCGCGTTCCGCACCCGGTAGTCCCGCCGCAGCTCGGCGACGGTCGCGGCGCTCGGCGCCAGGACCAGGTCCGCCACCCGCGCGGTCAGCCGTCCGAGCGCGATCTGGAGCGGCGCCTTGAGCCAGCGGAACCGGCGCTCGACCCCGCCCGGCCGGCCGAGCACCCGGCCGGCCGCGACCAAGGGGCGCACGGCGCGCCGCTCCTCGACGTAGCTCACCTGGAGCAGGGCCACCAGGCGGGGTATCGGGTCTGGATCGAGCCACCGCACCAGCAGCGCGGCCAGGCCGCCGTCCGACTCGTGCACCTGGACGACGTGCGGGCGGAAGCGCCGGAGCGCCCGCCGCACCGCCGGCACCGCGAACAGGGGAAAGAGGACCTTGGGGCCACCGACCTGTCCCGGGCCGCGGCCCAGCACCTCGACCTCGCAACCGGCCTGGCGCAAACCGGCCGCCAACTGTAGCACCTGTTCGCCAACACCGGAAACGTCCCTGGGGGGCAGGGTGTTGGCCACCAGGAGGACACGGACGGGTTCACCAATCCGGCTCAAGACCTGAGGCCCCTTCCTCCATGTAGGGGAGGGGCTTGCCCCCTCCCGGGCGGGGGGAAGCCCCAGCTCCGGCCGACGTGGTACTCGGGCATTCCGCCCACCCGGGAGGGGGCAA
>JBJMGZ010000578.1:0-2535 GCA_045807605.1 Thermoanaerobaculia bacterium
GAGCCCGGGGACAGGACCACGGAGTCCTCCACGGTGGAGCTGACGACGGTGGTCCAGCGCTCGATCCCGGGCGGCAGCAATCCTGCATCGTTCCCTGCGCAACGCCGAGTCTGCGATTCAGTCGGGCGAGCGCCGGGGGGACGAGGTGCGGCGGATCCTCTCCGAGACCCTGAATTCCGAGCCCCTCGCGCGTGTTGAGTACGCCGAGGTGGTCGATGCCGAGACCTTCCAGCCGGTGGAGAAGCTTCAAGGCCGGCTGGTGCTCCCCCTGGCCGTGCGGGTCGGGGGGACCCGACTGATCGACAACCTGCAACTGGCAGTGGAATGGGGATAGCCATGCAACGAACCCTGTTGAAGTCCAAGATCCACCGGGCGACCGTGACGGACGCCAACCTTCAGTACCGGGGGTCCGTCACCATCGATCCGCTGCTGATGGAGGCGGCGGACCTGCTGGAGTTCGAGCGGGTGGAGATCTACAACGTGACCAACGGCGAGCGTTTCGCGACCTACGCCATCCCGGGTACGCCGGGCAAGGGCGAGATCGTGATCAACGGCGCCGCCGCGCACAAGGCGGGAGCCGGAGACATCGTGATCCTGGCGAGCTATGCTGTGTACGAGGACGCCGAGGCGCGGGGCCATCGGCCGTCCCTGGTCTACGTCGACGAGAAGAACCGCAGGATCCCGGCGCCCATCCTGACGCCGGTCGAGGAAGAAGTGGTTCTGATGGAGGCGTGATGAAACGACTTCTGGGTCTCTTGCTGGCCGGGGCCGTGTTGACCGCGGCCTCCTGCGACGGGGAGAAGACCGTGACCGAGCCCGGGGACAGGACCACGGAGTCCTCCACGGTGGAGCTGACGACGGTGGTCCAGCGCTCGATCCCGGGCGGCAGCGGGGGGACGGTGCGCGAGGTGATCCGCGACCAGGCCGCCTGGGCCGCGATCTGGCAGGATCTCGGCCTGGAGGGGGCGCCCCCCGACGTGGACTTCGCCCAGGAGATGGTCGTGGTGGCCGCCATGGAGACGCAGTCCTGCGTCTCGAAGGTGACCATCCGTTCGATCTTCGAGCAGGGCGGCGAGCTGGCCGTGGACATCCTGGAAGCCCCCCCGGCGCCGAACTGCATCTGCATCACCGCGGAAAGGCCGATCCACATCGTCCGCCTGCGCAAGGTGAACGCGCCGCCGCGCTACAACGTAGAGAAGGGTCTGACCTCCTGTTAGATTGAGAGGCATGATGACGACGTACGCACCCGTGGCTCCGGCCACCGAAGTCGAGCCGCTGACCATCGCCGGCCGGACCTTCCGTTCCCGTCTCTTCCTGGGGACGGGCAAATACCCGGACTTCGAGACCATGGCCACGGCCCTGGAAGCCTCCGGCACCGAGGTGGTGACGGTCGCCCTCCGCCGGGTGAACCTGGACGAGAGGGGGAGGGGCTCGCTCCTCGACTTCGTGGACCAGGACCGCTACCTCCTCCTCCCGAACACGGCCGGCTGCTACACCGCGGACGACGCCATCCGCACCGCCCGTCTCGCTCGCGAGCTGGGAGGCTGGGACTGGGTGAAGCTGGAGGTCATCGGAGACCCCAAGACCCTCTTCCCGGACAACGTCGAGCTCCTCCGCGCGACCGAGGTCCTGGTGAAGGAAGGCTTCATCGTCCTCCCCTACACGAACGACGACCCGGTCGTCTGCCGCAAGCTCGAAGAGCTCGGAGCCGCCGCCGTGATGCCCCTCGGAGCCCCGATCGGCTCGGGAATGGGCATCCGCAACCCCGCCAATCTCCGCATCATCCTGGAGCAGGCGAAGGTCCCGGTGATCGTGGACGCCGGAGTGGGAACCGCCAGCGACGCCGCCCTGGCCATGGAGCTGGGAGCCCACGGAGTCCTCATGAACACCGCCGTAGCCGAAGCCAAGGACCCGATCCGCATGGCCCGGGCCATGAAGCTGGCGGTAGAGGCCGGCTGGCTGGCCGCCAACGCCGGCAGGATCCCGAGGAAGCTCTACGCCTCCGCCTCCTCGCCCCTCACGGGCCTCATCGAATGAGGGGGTTGCGTCCGGCCGCCGCCTGCTCTACAATCCGCCTTCCGCACGACGGCAGTACCTCGTGCAGCCATAGCTCAACTGGATAGAGCGACAGACTACGGATCTGTAGGTTGGGGGTTCGACTCCTCCTGGCTGCACCAACTAACTCCCTCAGCTACAGCAACTTAGAGCAAGGATCCGGAAACGATGCTCAGGGGCTTTGTGCCTCGGGGACCACTCGGGAACGACGGCCGGCTGCAAGGGCGCGGCAGAGCAGTTTGCCGCCCTGGACGTGAACTGGTGGACCTGCATCCCGGAGGAGGTCATCGGGCCGGACACCCAGGAGATGCGGAACGTCTACTTCCGCGTCAAGCCGCAAACGTGGCTCGACAGACCGCCCGCCCGCATAGGGATGAGCCGTGACGATCGCCTAGCAGCACCGGGCCGGCTTCCGAAAGGGGCCGGCCCTCCCCTCACCCTTCCAGCCTCTCTTTTCTTACCACGGGTGCATGGAGGCGC
>JBJMGZ010000579.1:0-2945 GCA_045807605.1 Thermoanaerobaculia bacterium
AGACCTGGACGAGCGCGTTCATCGCAGCCCGCCGGGTCGAAGAGCTGATGCCGCCGACCGTCGTGCTGCCGCCGGAGCCGCCGGAGGCCGGAAGCCGGCTGTCGCCGATGGAGACCTTGACCGCCTCCAGGGGCAGCCCGAGGGTCTCGGCCAGGACGATGGCGATGACGGTGCGCGTGCCGGTGCCGAGGTCCTGGGTGGACATCCGGGCCTCGGCCGTGCCGTCGGGGTGGACGGTCACGTCGCAACTGCTCCGATGGCCGCGGCCGCCCCAGATGTGGAGCGAGAGGCCCAGGCCGCTCCTGACCGGACCTTTGCCCGCTCCGCGCGGGCGCCAGCGCTCGCGCCAGCCCATGAGCTCGTCGGCGATCTCCAGCTCCTCGACGTAGGTCTTGGAGAGATTGCCGAGGATGTCCGTGTTCTTGAGCACGAAGTCGAGCGGGTTCATCTTGAGCGCGGCGGCGAGGTCGTCGAGCGCCGACAGGCTCAGATAGCAGGCCTGGGGATGGTTGGGCGCGCGCCAGGCGCGGGCGCTCGCCTTGTGGGTGGGCACCGAGGTGTGCTGGTGCCGCCGGTTCGGGACCTGGAAGACATAGGGGATCGGCAGGCTGCCCGAGCCACCGAGGCCGCCCGAGCCCCAGGACTTCGAGCGCCAGGCCGTGACCTTGCCGTCGGCCGTGGCGCCGGCCTCGATCTCGGCGTAGGCGGACGGCCGGTCTCCGGCTACGGTCAGCTCGGCGTCGCGCTCCAGCATGAGCTTGACCGGGGCGCCCGCCAGCCTAGCCAGCCGGGCGCACTCGACGCCCCAGCGGTCGATGCTGAACTTGCTGCCGAAGCCTCCCCCCATGTACTCGGTGACGATGCGCACGTTGGCCGCCGGGATCTCCAGGGCCTCGGCGAGCTGGGTGGCCACGCCGGAGACGGCCTGCGTGGAGCACCAGGCGGTGAGCGAGTCCGGGCCGGTCCAGTGGACGATCTGGCCGTGGGCTTCCAGGCAGTTGTGGGCCACCAGGGGGAGGCCGTAGAAGCCCTTGATCTTGACATGCGATGAGCCGAGGGCGGCGGCGGGATCGCCTTCGTTCTCTTCCTCGCCCGGGTCGACCTTGGGCGCGTCGGCGAGCCGCTCCTCGGTGACGAAGTGCGGCAGCACCTCGTATTCGACCCGGATGGCCCGCAGGGCCTCCTCGGCGAGGGCCTCGGTGGTGGCGGCAACCGCCGCGACCTCGTCGAGCGCCCACTGGATCTCGGTGCCCTGGCCCTGGATGATCCGCACCGCCTTGACGCCCGGCATCTTCGCGGCGGCCGAGACGTCGAGCCGCTGGATCCGCGCGTGGGCATGAGGGCAGCGCAGCACCTTGGCCCAGAGCATGCCGGAGGGCTGGAGGTCGTAGGTGTACTTGGCCCGGCCCGTGACCTTGGCGGGGCCGTCGAGGCGCGAGATCCGCTGCCCGATCAGGCGCCGGTCCTTGGCGTCCGGCCAGGAGTGCTCAGCCATGATGACCTCCTCCCTTCCGCTTCTTCCGGCGGCTCTTCTTGTCGCCCGGCTTGTCGCCCGGCGGCGCGACGACGTCCACGTCCTCCACCTCGGCGCCCTCCTCGGGCTCCACCGCCGCGGCGCCCGCCATCAGCGGCGCGGCCGCCAGCACGGCCCGGCGCATGCCGGCGTAGGTGCCGCAGCGGCAGAAGTTGCCGGAGAGGCCGTGGTGGACGTCTCTCAGGGTCGGATTGGGCGTGTGGTCGAGCAGGGCCTTGGCCGCCATGACGAAGCCGGGGGTGCAGAAGCCGCACTGCTGGGCGTCGTTGTCGACGAAGGCGGCCTGCAGGGGGTGCAGCTTCTCGGGCCGGCCGAGCCCCTCGAGAGTGTCGATGGGCTGGCGCTGGACGTCGATGGCGAGCTGGCTGCACGCGTAGACCGCCTTGCCGTCGACCAGGACGGTGCAGGCGCCGCAGGTGCCGCGGTCGCAGACGCGCTTGGCCCCGGTCAGCTCCAGCTCCTCGCGCAGGGCGTCGAGCAGGGTGGTCCGGGGCTCGAGGCGGAGGTCGTAGTTCTTGCCGTTGATCCGCAGCCGCATGGGCACCGGGCCCGGGCCGAAGACCTCCACGCCGGCCTCCATGCGCGGCGCGGGCGCTCCCTTGGCTCCCTCCACCAGCTCGCTCCCGAGCAACCCCGCCGAGCCGAGGGCACCGGCCACCGCGCCGCCACGCAGGAAGTCGCGGCGGGAAAGGCCACCCGCGGGGGGATCTTCGCGCTTGCCGTCCTTGGCCATCAACCCCTCCAGGTCTTGAAATTCAGCTCAAGGTACAACAAAAAGGGCCGGCGTGAGCCGGCCCTCCGGTAATCGAACTGTAAAACCGCCGGCCGAAGCCTACCAGCCGCACTTCTGGCCCTGGTTCTGCTGGTCGAGCCAGGTCTTCAGCGGGGCGAAGTAGTCGAGGATGGCGGTGGCGTCCATCTGCTTCTGGCCGGTGACGGCTTCCAGGGCCTCGGGCCAGGGGCGGCTCTGCCCCATCTCCAGCATCTTGGCCAAGCGGGCTCCTGCTTCCTTGTTGTTGTAGATCGAGCAGCGGTGCAGGGGGCCCTTGTAGCCGGCCGCCTGGCAGAGGCCGCGGTGGAGCTGGAACTGCAGGATGTCGGCGAGGAAGTAGCGCATGTAGGGCGTGTTGCCCGGCACGTGGTACTTGGCGCCCGGATCGAAGTCCTGCTCGCTGCGAGCCACCGGCGCCATCACGCCCTGATACTTCTGGCGCAGGTCCCACCACCCCTTGTTGTAGTTGGCGGGTGTGATCTCCCCCGAGAACACCTTCCAGCGCCACTGGTCGATCAGCAGGCCGAAGGGGAGGAACGCGACCTTGTCCAGGGCGGCGCGCATCAGAATTCCCAGGTCTTTCGACGGGTCCGGCACCTGGTCGATCAGTCCCACCTGCTTCAGGTAGCCGGGCGTGAT
>JBJMGZ010000580.1:0-5642 GCA_045807605.1 Thermoanaerobaculia bacterium
CTCGACAAGCTGTACCGGCTGAAAGCCGAGCCGCGGGTGCGCCTCGCCGGACAGATCACCGGGGTCGAGGGTTATCTCGAATCCGCGGCGACCGGCCTCGCGATCGGTCTCTATCTCTCTCTCGAAAGGCAGGGGCGGACGCCCGAGCCCTTCCCACCCACCACGGCGCTGGGCGCGCTCGCCCGGCATCTCACCGAATCCGACCCGAAGCACTTCCAGCCGGCCAACATCAACTACGGCCTGTTCACGGAGCTGGAGGGCAGGGTGCGCAAGGCCGACCGGAGAGGCGCCATGGCCGAGAGAGCGGCGGCGGAGCTGGGGCGGTGGGCGGAGCGGATGGGACCTCACCCCCTGTCCCCCTCTCCCGTCTCCCGCCCTTCCCCCCACCGGGAGAGGGGGGACGTAGCTGAGGTTACCGTGCCTCCGGCGCAGGCAATGCTGCTCGATCTTCGTTCCCCCTCTCCCGGTGGGGACAGGGGGTGAGGTCTTTGATCCACCGCTACCTGGAGCACCTCGAAGGCGAGAGGAACGTCTCGCCCGAGACCCTGCGGGCCTACGAGCGCGACCTCCTCCGTTTCCACCGCTTCGTCGCGACGGACTTCCTGGGCTTCGAGCCCGCGCCCAAGGACGTGGACGCCCTGGCCGTGCGCTCCTTTCTCGCCGCCATGACGCGCGAGGGGCTGGCCAAGCGCAGCCAGGGACGGGCTCTCGCCGCGGTGCGCAGCCTGTTCCGCTTCGCCTGCCGCGAGGGGACTCTCGCGGCCAACCCGGCGCAGGGGGTGAAGACCCCGAAGGTGCCGAAGACCCTCCCCCGCCACCTGCGGCCCGGCGAGGTCGAGAACCTCCTCGAAGCTCCTGCCGCGGCCGGCGACAAGCCGCTCGCCCACCGCGACCGGGCGATCCTGGAGCTGCTCTACGCCGCGGGCCTGCGGGTCAGCGAGCTGGTCGGGCTCGACTGGCGGGACATCGACCTCTCCGGCCGCGTGCTGCGGGTCACGGGCAAGGGGCGCAAGGAGCGCATGGTCCCGTTCGGCCGCCCGGCCGCCGACGCCCTGCGCCGCTGGCTGGAGGAGTGGGAGGCGATCCGTGCCAAGCGCGGGCTTCGCCGGCTTGGCGAGGTTGACGACGAAGATCCGGTCTTCCTCAATCATCTCGGCGGCCGGATCACCGACCGCTCCATCCGCAGGGTCCTGGACGGCTGGGTGGAGAGCGCCGCGATAGCCAAAGGAGTCCACCCGCACACCCTGCGCCACACGTTCGCCACCCACCTGCTGGAGAACGGCGCCGACCTGCGCACCATCCAGGAGCTGCTCGGCCACGCCTCGCTCTCGACCACCCAGAAGTACACCCACCTGGAAGTCGAGCGGCTGCTCTCGGTCTACCGCGACTCCCATCCGCGAGCCCGGCGCGAGGAATGAGCGCGCGCCGCTTCCCCTGCACTCCCGGAGGCGCGGTCCTCCGCGGCCGGCTCCGGCTGCGGCGGCTGCTCGTCGGGCTGGCGCTCCTGATGATCGCCGTGGCCGTGCTCACCTGGGCGGCGGGGCAGCGCTGGCCCGCGGTGCTCGCCCTGCTGGTCGCGGCCTTCCCCTGGACGGCCTGGCGGATGAGCGGCGACCTCGATCTTCTCTGGCTCGACATCGGAGGCGGCTACCTGACCATCCAGATGCGCCGCCGCAAGGAGCGCTTCCCCCTGGGCGGCGCCCAGGCCCGGCGCCTCTCCCCCGAGGAGATCGAGCACCTGGAGAAGCTCGCCACCTCCGGCGGCGTCACGGCCGGGACCGGCGGCTTCGACTCCCGGCTCCTGGGGGAGATCGACCTCTACGCGACCGATCTGGCCAATTCCGTGCTCGTGGACCTCGGCGAGAGCCGCCTGATTGTCACTCCCGACAACCCTGGAGAGCTCCTCGAAGCCGTCGGGACCGGCCTGCTATAGAATGCCGCTCCTATGAAGGCGACCTTTCACTCGACCACGGTTCTCCTGGTGAAGCGTGACGGCAAGGTGTGCATGGCCAGCGACGGCCAGGTGACCATGGGCCAGAGCACGGTGATGAAGAGCGGCGCGCGCAAGGTGCGGCGCGCCGGCAAGGGCAAGGTGCTGGTGGGCTTCGCCGGCGGCGGCGCCGACGCCCTGGCGCTGTTCACCCGGCTCGAAGCGAAGCTCGAAGAGTTCGGCGGCAACGTGGAGAGGGCCGTGGTCGAGCTCGCCAAGGACTGGCGCACCGAGCGCACCCTGCGGCAGCTCCAGGCCATGATCATCGTGGCCGACAAGGAAAAGAGCTTCCTGGTCTCCGGCGTCGGCGAGCTGATCCAGCCCGACGAGGAGGACGGCATCCTCTCGATCGGCTCCGGCTCCAACTTCGCCCTGGCCGCCGCCCGCGCCCTGATGCGCAACACCGCCATGACGGCGGACGAGATCGTCCGCGAGGCCATGAAGATCGCCTCCGAGATCTGCATCTTCACGAACGACCGCTTGACGATCGAGGAGCTCTGAGCCGATGACCACCCACACCAGCGAGGCTCCGGCTCCGACCGGGGTCGTCCTCGAGAACATGACGCCACGGCAGATCGTCGTGGAGCTCGACAAGTACGTGGTGGGGCAGAAGCAGGCCAAGCGGGCGGTGGCGATCGCCCTGCGCAACCGCTGGCGCCGCCAACAGCTCCCCGCCGAGCTGGCCGAGGACATCGCCCCCAAGAACATCCTGATGATCGGCTCGACCGGCGTCGGCAAGACCGAGATCGCCCGCCGCCTGGCGCGCCTGGCCAAGGCCCCGTTCCTCAAGGTGGAAGCGAGCAAGTTCACCGAGGTGGGCTATGTCGGGCGCGACGTCGAATCCATGGTGCGCGACCTCGTGGAGATCGCGGTCACCATGGTCAAGGAAGAGAAGCGCGAGGCCGTGCGCGAGGCCGCGGCCCTGCGCGCCGAGGACCGCCTGCTGCAGCTCCTCGTGCCGCCGCGGCCGGTCAGCAGCTACCTGCGCAACCAGGAGCATGAGGACGAGGAGGACGACCTCGCCGCCACCCGCGAGAAGTTCCGCGACAAGCTGCGCACGGGCGCCCTCGACCATCGCCGCGTCGAGGTCGAGGTGGACGAGTCCTCCTACCCCAGCCTGGAGATGTTCACGCCGCAGGGAGTCGAGGAGGTCGGCCTCAACATCAAGGACATGCTCCCCGGCCTGTTCGGCCGTAAGAAGAAGCAGCAGGTCACGGTCGCCGAGGCCCGGGACATCCTGGTGCAGCAGGAGGCCGAGAAGCTGATCGACCGCGCCCAGGTCGCCCGCGAGGCGCGCGAGCGGGTCGAGCAGGGGGGCATGATCTTCCTCGACGAGATCGACAAGATCGCCGGCCGCGAAGGCAGCCGCGGACCCGACGTCTCCCGCGAGGGCGTGCAGCGCGATCTTCTTCCCATCGTGGAGGGGACCAACGTGTCGACCAAGTACGGGATGGTCAAGACCGACCACATCCTGTTCGTGGCGGCCGGCGCGTTCCACGTCAGCAAGCCGTCGGACCTGATCCCGGAGCTGCAGGGGCGCTTCCCCATCCGGGTCGAGCTCGACTCGCTGACCGAGCAGGATTTCGTGCGCATCCTGACCGAGCCCGAGACCGCCCTGACCAAGCAGTACTCGGCCCTGCTGTCCACCGAAGAGGTCAAGCTGGAGTTCACGCCCGACGCCGTCGCCGAGATCGCGCGCCTGGCGGTGGAGGTCAACGCGGCGACCGAGAACATCGGCGCCCGCCGGCTCTCGACCCTCATGGAACGGCTCCTCGACGAGGTCTCCTACGACGCGCCGGACATGGCCGGGGTCTCGGTCACGGTGGACGGCGAGTACGTCCGCCGCGTCCTATCCGAAATCGTTCAGAACCAGGACCTCTCACGCTATGTCCTCTAGATCCGGCAGGCGAATCCCTTTCGGAGTCGTCTGCCTTTTCCTCGTTGCCTGCGGTCTTTTCCTCGTTGCCTGCGGCAACCAGGGAGATCCCGCGCCGCCGCTGCGCTCCGTGCCGGCGCCCACCTCGGATCTCAAGGTCCGCCAGCAGGGCAACCGCCTGCTGCTGGACTTCGCCTTCCCCCAGACCACGCCGGCCGGCATGGCGCTCGGCGGGATCACCTCGATCGAGGTCTGGGAGGCGGTCCAGCCCGCTCCCCGGGAAGGCAAGCCCGCGCCGATCGACGCGCGGGTCTTCCAGTCCGCCGCGACCCAGAAGCTCAAGCTGGCGCAGGCCGACGTGGCGCCGGCCACCTTCGGCAACCGCATCCTGATCCCGCTGCCGCTGCCGGAGCCTGCTCCCGCCGCGCCGCAGGCCCCTCCGCAGGCTCGCTACTACGCGGTCCGCACCACCGGCCCCACGGGCGACCGCTCCGACTTCTCGAACCAGGTCGCGATCGTGCCCGGCACTCCGCCGGCCGCGCCCGAGCGGCTGTCGGTGACCGCGCGGCCGGACGGCGTGCTGGTCGAGTGGTCGGGCACCGAGGGCGCCGCGGCCTACAACGTCTATCGCCGCGGCGCGGACGAGCGCTCGCTCGGACAGCCGATCCACTCCGCCGGACCGCAGGAGCGGAGCTGGCTGGACAACACCGCGCGCCTGGGCCAGAGCTACATCTACGGCGTCACCGCGGTTCTCTCTCCCCTGGGGGGACAGGATCCGCTCGTCGAAAGCGCGGTCGCCTCGGAGCAGGAGGTGCGCTACCAGGACCGCTTCCCGCCGCCGCCGCCGCTGGAGCTGGTGGCTCTGGCGGAAGGCGGACGGGTGCGGCTCGTCTGGCGCGCCGCCGAGGCGGAGGACCTGGCCGGCTACTACGTCTACCGCCGCGGCGCGGAAGGGGATTTCGAGCGCATCACTCCGCAGCCGCTGCAGGACACCGAGCTCGTGGACTCCGGCGTGTCGGCCGGCCAGACCTACAGCTACCGGGTCACCGCGGTGGACAAGCTCGGCAACGAGAGCGGCCCCGGCGCCGAGGTGCGCGCCTCCGTTCCGCCCTCCGGATCCTGATGGCCACCGGATTCTTCAAGGTCTCGGGCAGCGGCAACGACTTCCTCGCGCTGGTCGAAGAGCCCGAGCCTGCCCCCGAGGCGATCCGCGCCTGGTGCCGGCGCGGCATCTCCCTCGGGGCCGACGGCCTCTTCGTGCTGCGCCGCGCTCCGGACGGGATCGTCATGGACTACTTCAACGCCGACGGCCATCCCGCCGACCTCTGCCTGAACGGCACCCGCTGTGCCGCCCAGCTCGCCTTCCACCTGGGCTGGGCGGAGGGCAGCATGATGGATGGAATAACCATCCGTACCGGCGCCGGGACGGTGACGGCCCGGCGCGGGGACGCCGCGCGGGTCACCCTGGAGCTGGCCGCCCCCGAGACGCCGCGCGAGCTCGTCCCGGAGGTGGACGGCATCCGATATGCAGGGTACGGCGTGCGGGTCGGAGTGCCTCATTTCGTCCTCCCCTGGCCGGAGAGCCTGGACCGGGCTCCGGTCGACACCCTGGGGAGGCAGATCCGGCACCATCCCATTTTTCCAGAGGGAGCCAACGTCAACTTCGTGCGCTACCCCGACGGGCACAGGATGGAGATCCGGACCTTCGAGCGCGGGGTCGAGGCCGAGACGCTCTCCTGCGGGAGCGGCATCCTGGCCGCAGCGGCGGCCGGTCTG
>JBJMGZ010000581.1:0-3939 GCA_045807605.1 Thermoanaerobaculia bacterium
GAGCGCCGGCGGGTGATCCTGCGCGTCCTGCCCAACCTCCGCGTCCGCCTCGCGCCCCACCGGTTCAACATCGAGGGCGCGCCGGGGCAGACCGTCGAGCAGATCCTCCACGTCGAGAACCTGGGAAACGTCCCGGTGGACCTGGGCGTGCTCGGCCTGCTGGTGCTGGAGGAGGAGAACCAGCTCTGCAATGCCATCCAGCGCTCCCTGGCCAAGGTGCAGAGCGGGGAGCGCGGAGAGCGGGGATCGAGCAGCCAGGTGTTCCTGGACTCGGTGATCGAGCGCCTCGCGGCGGCGCGCGTCGACCGCGTGCGGGTGGTGGTGCCCGGCAGGCCGTGCTCGGTCGCTCCCGGCCATGCGGAGTCGATCCCCGTCGAGTTTCACCTGCCATCGGACCTCAAGCCCGGCAGCCGCTATTCCGGGGCCATCTCGGTCCTGCGCCAGCCGCTCCGGATCCATCTTTATGCCACCAAGCCCGACAAGGCCCCAGGTGGTTAGACCCGAGAGGAGGCGGCAGCCATGCATCGAGCCGGGTCCCTTTCGAGCCATCCGAGGTTCGGCCGCCAGCCGCGGCAGGGCCTCGGTCACAATCTGAGGAGCTTCACCGCGGCGACCGCGGATCTCCTGACGGCCGCGGGAGCGGCGGGGAGGGCCGTCCTCGGCGAGACTATGCGATCGCTCCCGCCGCGCACCTGCGCCTTCCCGCCCGCGCACTGCCCGGACCCGTGTGTGGGCACGATCGTCCAGGAGGTCTTCGCCGGGGAGGTCCGCGAAGTGCCCATTCAGGCGCGAAACGGCACGAACGCTCCGCGGACCTACACCTTCCACATCGATCGGCCCCTGCGCAACAGCCGTGGGGACGAGGCCGGAGTGCCGAATCTGGCGCCTCCGCAGCTCTCGCTCAGGCCGGGCGAGACGGGGCTGGTACGCCTGCGGTTGAACGTGGGAGAGAGCTTCCATCCCGGCTTCTCCTATTCGACCGAAGCCGTCATCGCCAGCCGTGGATGCGCGGACCAGCTCCTCGAGATCCAGGTTCTCGTGCTGACCGACGACGGTGGTCCGGGGATCGCTCTCGGCTGTCCTTGCGCTCCGCCGGTACGGCCGCTCCTGTGGTACCACCACTTCTACTGCGACAAGGCCGGGCCGGACAAGCCGCTGCCGCTGCCGCAGGTGACCCTGGAAGAGGCCGAGTGATGCTGAGCCTGCGAGTGCTGACGCAGCTCCTGGCGGACCCGCAGCTGCGGCAGCTCGCCTCCCGGGTGCTGGCGGGGCAGGTCAAGGCCGGCCTCAAGTCGCTGCAGGTGAGCGCGGCGCTGTCGCGGCGCCTGATCCTGGAAAGCCGCCAGCCCGCGGAGCCGGGCTCCGGCACGGCGGAGGACCGCCTGCTGAGGAACGTTCTGGCCGAGCACCTGGAGTACTACGCCCAGGTCCTCGACCAGAACATCCTCTTCAGCGAGCATGTCTCGCGGATCCTCCAGGCGACCGAGGCGACGGCCCAGACCGTGCCGCGCGAGACGCCGACCATGCAGCTCTCCGCGCCCGTGGGCACCACGCTCCAGGAAGCCTTCCGCATCCGGAGCAACCGCGCGGCGCCGATCACCGCCAGCTTCAGGATCTCGTCGTTCGTGAGCGATGATGGCGGCCATGCGGTCCTCGCCAAGGCGGTCTTCGACCCGCCGGCTGTCGAGCTGGGTCCGGGGCAGGAGCGGAAGGTCGTCTTCCTCCTGCCGCTCGGCGGGGACTTCGAGGCGGGCAAGACCTACCGCGCCACCATCTCCGCGGCAGGGATGGATTCCCTCAGGATCTTGATCGTGCTGCGGGTCGAGCCTGCGCAGCAGGTTGTGGAGACGCCGGCCGAACCGGTCGCCCCGGCGGCGAAGCGGGTCCGGGCGGCCAAGGCGGCGAAGCCGAAACGGGCCGCGGCGCCGCGCAAGGTCAAGGCACGGAAGGCCTAGACTTCATGGAGCCCGTGCCGACGATCGTCCTGGAGGAGGAGGCGCCGCCGGATCTCCTCATGGATGCGGGAGCCGACCCGCTGCTCGGCATCCTGCGCTGGCTGGCCGACCCGGTCCTGGGAGCCGGGGAGGAGTCGCGCTCGCTGATCCGGGCGCTCATCGACGAGGGCCGCCGCTTCGCCCAGACGGCGAGCGGCCGGCGCTGGTCGGCGCTGCTCTCCGACTCGCCGCTGGTCACCAAGGGCTGGCTGCTGTGGAGCTTCGCCGGCGTGGACCTGCTTCTCAAATCGTCAGGCCCGACCCTCGACTCGCCGGCCGCGCTCCTGGAGGATGTCCTGCACAGGCTCGTCGAGGCCGACGTCGAGTCCTACCTCTCGGATCTCGCGGCTTTCGCCGCGGCCCTGGCCGCCCGCAGCGAGCCGTGATGAAAGAAGCCCCGGACGCCGAGCCGCAATCCCTCGAGTGGGACGAGTTCGAGCAGCGGAACCAGTTCCTCCACCTGCTGCTGGGCTTGATCTCGATGGCCGAGACGGTGCTGACTTCCGTCCGGGGAGCAGTCGGTGAGCCCCCGCCGGCGCAGCGGAAAAGCAGCGCCGGGGGCAAGCCCGCCGACCTTCTGCGGTGAGGCAGGCATGGACGCGCTCCGCAGCCTCGACCTGATCGATCGTCCCCATCCACCGGCACCCGGGAGCGACGCCGGCTGCTACAAGGAGTGGTACCACTTCAACGTCCTCGACGCCGGCGGCCTCGACATCATTTTCAACCTCAGCCTGAATGGCGACATCGGCCGTCCCGGGGAGGGGGAGGCGAAAGCGATCCTCCTCGCCAGCCGTGCCGGCTCGGGTTGGAACGGCGGAATCGAGGTCTTCGACGGCGCCGCCGTGGAGATGGCGCGGGACACGACGGATCTGCGGGTCGGGGGGAATTCCATCCGCTGCCGCGAGGGCCGCTATCAGCTCAAGGCCGTGCTGGACGACCCTCCGATCGAGCTGGAGGCGGAGCTCGTCGCCCAGGTCGCGCCGATGCTGATCTGGAACGACACGCCGTTTGCCGGCGGGCACATCAACTGGCTCCTCGTCCCCGCCCTCGCCGCGAGCGGACGGCTCGTCGCGGAGGGCCGTCCTGTCGCCATCCCGCAGGCCCGGGCCTATCACGATCACAACTGGGGATTCTGGCGCTGGGGCGAGGACTTCGGGTGGATCTGGGGCTTCTCGACCTCTGCCGAGGCGCCTGCGGGCGAGGCCCTGACGATCGTCTTCAGCCGGACCACGGACCGGGAAGGAAGCGTCGTGAAAGAGCACACGGTCGCCCTCTGGCGGGGCCCGGCGCTGCTCAAGCTCTTCACCCGGCGCGCCGTCCGGTTCCAGCGTCTCGGCGCTTTCTCCGGCGGTCCGGTGCGCCGCATCCCGGGGGTCATGAATCTGCTGCGCCAGGGGGAAGCAACCCGCATTCCCGAAACCCTTCTGATCACCGCCGCGGACGGCGACGGGTGGCTCGAGGCCGAGCTCCGGATCGACTCGGCGATCCAGATCGCCGTGCCCGGCGATCTGGGCTTCGGCGTCGCCGAGATCAACGAAAGCTTCGGCACCCTGAACCTGCGCGGGAGCCTGAGAGGGAGCCGCTGGCCTTCTCCGCCCGTGCGTGCTTCGAATTCATGGGGTGAGCGGCCGTGGAAGAGCCCGATCCCTCTTCCACGGCCATGATCCTGGCCCGGAGCTTCGCGGTCCTCGAGGCCGATCACCCCGCCGCCTTCCATCGCTTCACCCGTGCGCTGGCCGGCCTCACGATCCACGTTGAAGTGGGAGCGGAGCGGTTCACGCTGACCGTCCGCAACGGCGCTCCGGCGATCCGCCCGGAGTGGAGCGACGAGGCGCGGCCGGCGACCGTGCAGACCGACAGGAGCGGCATCCTCGCTCTGATCGACGGCAGCAAGAGCCTCTTCGAGTCCGTATCCGGGCGCGAGCTGCGCGTGACGGCGGATCCG
>JBJMGZ010000582.1:0-3440 GCA_045807605.1 Thermoanaerobaculia bacterium
CGGACGCGGACCTTCCCCTCGGGCGGCGTGAACTTGCGGGCGTTGCTGATCAGATTCCAGAAGACCTGGGTGAGCCGCGGGGCGTCCGCCCAGGTCCAGAGCTCCGCGTCCTCGATCTCGGAGATCAGAGCCGGCCCGGCCGTTCCCGGCCGTTCGCAGGCCTCCAGGGCGTGGGCGAGCACCTGGCGCACGTCGGCGGGGCCGCGCCGCAGCTCCAGCTTGCCCTGGGAGATGCGGGTCAGGTCGAGCAGGTCGTCGATGAGCCGCGCCTCCAGCTCCACGTTGCGGCGGATCATGGCCAGGCCCTCGCGCGCGTCGGCCGGCAGGGGCTGGAGCCGTGTCTCCAGCCGCGAGATCACGGCGAGCACCGGGGTGAGCGGCGTGCGCAGCTCGTGGCTGAGGGTGGCCAGGAAGCGGTCCTTGGTCTGGCTGGCGGCTTCCGCCTGCGCCCGGGCCGCGATCTGCGCCCGGCTCACGGCGAACAGCGTCGCGCTGGTGAGCAGGCCGAGCAGGAGCAGGATCCAGACCTGGTCGCGCGCCGAGCCCGCCTCGAAGACCGGCAGGCTGGAATAGACGACGGTCCAGGGGGAGCCCGCCACCTCGAAGCGACCGCTGGAGGTGAACCGTGGATCGGGGCCCACGACCCAGGGCGGATGGGAACGGTGCAGGAGGTTGGAGAGCGCCGGCTCGCCGGCGTAGACCTCCAGCGCCAGGTTCGGGTTGCCGCTGCCCAGGATGCCGCGCAGCAGGTCGTCGGCCCGGAACGGGGCATAGATGAAGCCCGCCAGCGCTTCGCGCCGGTCCTCGACCGTGGCGAGGGGGCTGCCGGGCCGGTAGACCGGGACGTAGATCACGAAGCCGGCCTGCCGCCGCCCCTCGGTCTCCTGCACGAGCCTCACCCGGCCGGAGGCCGTGGGCCAGCCGGTGTCGCGGGCGCGCTCCATGGCGGCCCGGCGCGTCGCGTCCGTGTACATGTCGAACCCGATGGCGGCGCGGTTGCGGGCGTCGAGCGGCTCCAGGTAGAAGACCGGGTAGAGATCGTCGAAGGAGGACTCGGGCCAGATCGTGAAGCGGCTGTCGCCCTCGCGCCGGGCCTCGGCGGTCACGGCGTCCTTCCAGGTGGCGCCGACCCGCAGGGCGAAGCCGATGCCCTGGATGCCGGGATAGCGGCGGTCGACCTCCAGGCCGGAGATGAAGGAGCGGAACTCCTCGCGGCTCACGTCCTCGCTGGCGCTGAACAGGCCGATCGCGCCGCGCAGCAGGGCGACGTAGGTCTCCATCCGGTTCTGCAGGACGGCCTCGTTCCGCTGGACCAGGTTCTGGAACCGGAGCCGGTCCTGCATTTCTGCCGTGGCGGAGGCGTAAAGGGTGATGGCTGCCGTCAGGAGGAGGGAGAGCGCGAGGATCAGCCAGGGGGTCCAGAAGCGCCGCGCGCTCATGGCGGCTCTCCCTCCGTCAGCGCCTGGTACTCCTCGGGAGTGTCCACGTCCCGCACGGCGCCGGGGTCGTCCACCTCGACGATCCGCAGCCGCTCCGGATGGCGGTCGAGCAGCTCCCGCAGCCCGATATTCAGGGAAAGCGTCCGGATCTCGGGGATCAGCTCCGGGGAGATCACCAGGGGATGGCCCCGCTTGCCGCGGTACGAGGGCACGACCAGGGGGAAGGGCTCCGCGAGCACCGCCCGCACCGTGGAAGGCAGGAGCGCCGGCAGGTCGGCGGGGCAGACCACGAGGGGCTCCCGGTCTCCTGCCGCGTCGATCCCCGCGAGGATGGTGGAGAGCATCCCCCGCTCCGGCTCCGGGTTGACCGCCACCCGCACCCCGGCCTCGGAGGCCCAGGCCCGCAGCGCCTCCTCGCCGGGAGCGACGACCAAGACGATCTCGGAGACCCCGCCCGCGCGCAGGGCCTGGATCAGCGAGCCGAGGATCGTGCCGTCCCGGAACGGGAGCAGCAGCTTCGGCCGGCCCATGCGACGGGAGGCGCCGGCGGCTGGGAGGATGGCGATAGCCATTCATGCATAATACTAAAGAAAACCTGCCCGCGCCTCCGGTGAGATAGCGCAGCCCTTCGCGACAGCTAACCCCTGAAAGCCAGAAAGACGGTTGGCTTCAAGGAGAGCTGACGATGGCCCAGGATGCGCAGCCGGATCAAAAGCAGGCGACCTTCTCCGCCCCGGCGATCTCCCTTCCCAAAGGCGGCGGCGCCATCCGCGGCATCGGCGAGAAGCTCGGCGCCAATCCGGTGACGGGCACCGGGAGCCTGAGCATCCCCCTGGCCCTGTCCCCCGGGCGCTCCGGCTTCGGTCCGCAGCTCTCCCTGGCCTACGACTCCGGCTCGGGCAACGGCCCCTTCGGCTTCGGCTGGAGCCTCGGCCTGCCCGCCATCACGCGCAAGACCGACAAGGGATTGCCCCGTTACCTCGACGCCGCGGAGTCCGATGTCTTCGTCCTCTCCGGCGCGGAGGACCTGGTTCCGGTCCGGAGCCTCCCGCCGCGCACGGTCCACGGCATCGTCTACATCATCCATCAGTACCGTCCGCGCATCGAGGGGCTGTTCGCCCGCATCGAGCGCTGGGTGGCGAGGGACGGCGGCGAAAGCCACTGGCGCAGCATCGGCCGTGACAACGTGACCGCGCTCTACGGCTTCGATCCGGACAGCCGCCTCGCCGACCCGGACGATCCGCGCAGGGTCTTCTCCTGGCTCCTCTGCCGGACGTTCGACGACAAGGGCAACGCCGCCGCCTACCGCTATGCCGCCGAGGACGGCCGCGGCGTGGACGTCTCCAAGGCGCACGAGGCGAACCGTACGCGCACGGCGCAGCGGTATCTCGAGCGCATCCTCTACGGCAATCAGCAACCGTATTTCCCGAGCTGGACGGCCGACGGGGCGGAGACCCCGCTGCCCGCGGACTGGCACTTCGAAGCCGTCATCGACTATGGCGACCACGCGCCGGACCTGCCGCTGCCCGGGCCGGACCGCGCCTGGCCGGTGCGCCCCGATCCGTTCTCCACCTATCGCGCCGGCTTCGAGGTGCGGACGTATCGGCGCTGCGAGCGCATCCTGATGTTCCATCACTTTTCCGCCGAGCCGGTCGGCAGGGACTGCGTGGTCCGCTCGACCGATCTGCGCTACTCCGACGAGGACGCCCCGGCCGACCCGAAAAACCCGATCCATACCTTCCTGCGCTCGGCGATGCAGACGGGCTGGCGGAGGAAGGGCAGCGGCTATGTCCGCCGTTCGCTGCCGCCGCTGGAGCTCGAATACAGCCAGCCGCGAATCCAATCCGAGGTCGTGAGCCTCGACGCCGAAAGCCTCGCCAACCTGCCGGAAGGTCTCGACGGCTCCCGCCATCAATGGGTGGATCTCGACGGCGAAGGACTCTCCGGCATCCTCACCGACATGGGCGGCGGCTGGGGGTACAAGCGCAACCTCGGCCCGCT
>JBJMGZ010000583.1:0-7057 GCA_045807605.1 Thermoanaerobaculia bacterium
ACAAGGAGATCGATCGCATGGTGCGGGAGGCCGAGTCGCACCGGTCCGAGGACCAGGAGCGGCGCCGGCAGGTGGAGGCCAAGAACAAGCTCGACAGCCTCGTCTACAGCACCGAGAAGACCTACGACGAGCACAAGGAGAAGCTCTCCCCCGAGGCCAAGGGCGAGATCGACCGCGCGGTCGCTCAGGCCAAGCAGGCTCTCGAGGGCGACGACACGGCGGCGATGGAGCAGGCGGCGGAGCAGTTGAGCCGCGCGTCGCACAAGCTGGCCGAGGCCATGTACCAGCAGGCCGGCGCGGGCGCGGGTGGCGCGGCGGGTGCGGCCGGCGGGCAGGGGCCGGGTGGGCCGCAGGGCGGCGGCGCCTCGGACGAGGTGATCGACGCCGAATACGTGGACGTGGACGAGAAGCGCTGAGCGGAGGTCCGAAGCCATGGCGCCGCTCAAGAAGATCTACCTCGAAGAGCTGGCTCGCATCCAGGACCGGATCAACAGTCTCTTCGAGCAGGCGCTCCTGCCCTCGGAGTACGAAGACCGCGAAGGGGGCCTGCCCGGCACCTGGGCCCCCGCGGTCGACGTCATCGAGACCGAGGACGCGTACCTCCTCTTCGTCGAGCTGCCGGGCGTGCGCAAGGAGGACATCCAGTTGAACGTCCGGGACCGGCGGCTGGAGCTCACCGGCCGCCGGCAGGCCCTCGGCGAGAACCGCAACTTCCTGCGCATGGAGCGGAGCTACGGGCCTTTCCGCCGCGCCTTCGATCTGGGGGCGCCGCTGGACATGGAGGGCATCGCCGCCGATTTCGAGGCGGGCATCCTGCGCATCCACGTCCCCAAGCGGGCGGCGGCGAGCCCGGGGATCACCACGGTGCCGGTGACGGAGGAGTAGCCGCATGGCCAGCCGGCGAAGCAAGCCCGAGCAGAAGTACGTGATGATCAGCGTGGTCTCCGAGCGCTACGCCATCCATCCCCAGACCCTCCGCCTCTACGAGCGCGAGGGGCTCATCAAGCCGGCCCGGAGCGCCGGCAACACCCGCCTCTACGACGAGGAGGCGCTGCGCCGCCTGGAGATCATCCTCACCCTGACGCGCGAGCTGGGCGTCAACCTGGCCGGCGTCGAGGTGATCCTGAACATGAAGGAGCGCATGGACGCGATGCAGGGCGAGGTGGACCGCCTCCTCACCTATGTCCGCGAGATCGCCCAGGAACGCCGCCAGGAGGGCCAGCAGCACGCCCTCATCAAGCTCGACGGCGGGCCGCTGATGCCGAGACGATAACCCTTGCCGCAGTGATGTAGGGGAGGGGTTTACCCCCTCCCGGGCGGGGGCAAGCCCCGCCCCTACATTTGGCAGGAGCAGGCAGGGGATGGGTCCCTTCTGCTACCATTCCTCCCTGCAGCCGAGCGCCTCACCGGAACCCTGCCCGCTCTGCGGAGGGCGGGGCTGGGTCGTGTCGCTCGGCGGCGGCGCCGGGCGCGCCCGGGCCTGCTCGTGCCGCGAGCGCGACGCGGTCGCGCGCCTCCTCGAAGCCGCGGGCATCCCCCCGCGCTACCGCCACTGCCGGCTCTCCAACTTCCAGGTCTCCAGCGCGTCGGCTTCCATGCGCGACCAGCTCACGCAGGCGCGCACGATCGCCCAGCAGTACGCGGAGGGATTCCTCCTCGAAGGCGGCCGGTTCCGCGAGTCGGGCCTGCTCCTCTTCGGCCCGCCCGGCGCGGGCAAGACCCACCTCGCGGTCGGCGTCCTCGTGGACGTGGTGGAGCGCTACCGGGTGCACGCCCGCTTCGCCGAGTTCACCTCGCTGATCCACCAGATCCAGGCCACCTTCGATCCCGGCTCGCCCGAGTCGAAGCGCGAGATCCTCGACCCTCTCGTCGGCGCCGAGCTGCTCGTCCTCGACGAGCTCGGATCGCAGCAGCCCACCCCCTGGGTGCGCGACATTCTCTACCTGATCATCAACCACCGGTACACCCACCGGCTGCCGACCCTGTTCACGACCAACTACCTGCTGGATGCCGGGCCGGTCCGGTCCCTGAAGCCGAAGCAGGTGAGCCCGCTCGGTCTGGACCGAGGACGCGACGCCGAGGTCCTGCCGATCCCGGCCGAGGAGAAGCTCCTCGCCTCGCGCCTGCCCGCGATGCTCGTCAGCCGCCTCTATGAGATGGCCCAGCCGGTGGCGCTCTCCTCGGCGGAGGACTTCCGCCGGGAGAACAAGGTCCACGGGGCCTATCAACGATGAAGAAGCTGTTGCCGATCGTCCTGCTGGCCGTGGCTTTCGGCTGCCGGACCGCGCCCCCGCCCGTCAAGAAGACTCCCATCCCGCCGGTTGCGGAGACTCCTGCTCCCGCGCCGGCCCCTGTGGAGCCCACGCCCGAGCCCGCACCGCCGGCTCCTGAAGAGCCCCGGATAGGACCGGAGGCGCCTCTCGCCGTCCGTGTCGGCCTCGCGAGCGACCTGGAGTCCGTGACCCTGCCCTGCTGCGAGGAGAGGCTGGCCGCCGCGGTCGAGACCCAGGCCGTGCCGGTCACCTCCGCGCTGCGGATCGAGCCGGCCGCGGCGGGAGCGCGCCAGGGCTTCTTCCGGCTGCAGGTGGCCGCGCTCCGCGACGAGCGCCAGTCCCAGGACCTCGCCCGCCGGCTCGCCGAGGAGACCGGCCAGCCCGCCGAGGCCACCGTCGACGCGGGCATCGACCTCTACCGCGTCCGCGTCGGGCACTACGCCACCCGCGAGGAGGCCGAGCGCGACCTGCGCCGCCTCGGGAGCATCGGCGTCATCGGCGGCTTCGTGGTCGACGACGGCGGCGGCGTCTCCGATCCCGCGATCCGCCTCTCCCAGGGCGGCAGCTCCGCGACATATCCGGGGCGCTGGCTGTCGGTCTCCCGCACCGACGGTCCCCCGGACGGAGGGGGCATCCGGGTCAACGGCAAGCGCTACCGCGGCCGGATCCTGGTCTATCTGAACGACCGCGGCCTGCTCAACCTGATCAACGAGGTGCCGGTGGAGCAGTACCTGCGCGGCGTGGTGCCGAGCGAGATGGGGCCCGACCAGTACAACCAGGTCGAGGCGCTCAAGGCCCAGGCCGTGGCCGCGCGCACCTACACCCTGCGCAACCTGGGCGAGTTCGCCCGCGAGGGCTACGACATCTGCGCCACGCCGCGCTGCCAGGTCTACAACGGCATGAGCGTCGAGCATCCGCTCTCGGACCGCGCCATCTCCGAGACGGCGGGCCAGGTGCTGCTCTACGACGGCCGCCTGGTCGACGCGCTCTACAGCTCCACCTGCGGCGGCCACACCGAGGACGTGCAGGTCGTCTTCCCGCTCAAGCAGGACCCCTATCTCCGGGGCGTCCCCTGCATGGAGGAGGGCGTGATGCGCCTCGCCGGCAGCCTGCCTGCCGGGCTGCCGTTCCCGCAGGGGCTCACCGAGCAGCTGCTCCCACCCGCGGCCGAGCGGCCTGCGCACGAAATCCTGCAGGCGCGGCTGGAGCACCTGGCGCTCCTGGCCGGGCTGTCCGTGCCGCGCGAGCGCCTGGGCTCGCTCGACCGCCGCGAGGTCCAGCGCTTCGTGGCCGCCGCCTTCGACCTGGCCCTCGACGCGCGCCTCCTCGTCGCGCCCGAGGACGTGACCTACCTGCTCCACGATCCGCCGAAGGACTGGAGCCAGGAGGACCTGCGCCGCGCGGCCTACCTGGTCAGGAGCGGGCTCATCACCGGCCCTCTCGACCAGCCGCTCCAGCAGGAGGAGATCGAACGCATGCTCCTCGCCCTCGCCGAGCTGCTCCAGGTCGTGCGGCGCGAGGAGGTGTCGTTCCTCGGCCTCAAGGACAATACGCTCCAGGTGAAGCCCACGGGCAAGGACAAGGTCCAGGCGACTCATCCGCTCTCCGGCCGGATCGCGGCCTTCCGCCGCCGCGGCGAGCTGATGACGAGCGCGTCCTCGCTCGCCCTCGTGCCCGGCGACCGCCTGACCCTCTACTGGCAGGCGGACCGGCTCATCGCCGCGGCCCAGGAGGTGGACCTCGACGGCGTGGCCTTCGACCGCAGCAGCCCGTACAGCTCCTGGACCCGCTTCCGCACCGACTCGCAGCTCGCCAAGAACGTGGACACCCGCTTTCCCGGGATCGGCTTCCGCGACCTGGAGATCCTTGACCGCGGCGAGTCCGGCCGGGTGGGAAAGATCCTCATCCACGGCGACAATGGGCAATCGGTCGAGGTGGACGGCCTGCCGATCCGCTGGACCCTGGACGTGCCCGATACGCTGTTCACGGCCAAGCGCCTGGAGCCGAAGAACCGCGAGGCCGGCTGGCTCTTCACCGGCCGCGGCTTCGGGCACGGCGTGGGCATGTGCCAGGTCGGCTCCTACGGCATGGCCCAGCGCGGCCACAGCTACCGCGACATCCTCACCCACTACTACACCGGCACCGAGCTGGGGAAAGTCCGCTGGACGGGCGGGGCGGTGGGGGCTGCGGCGGCGGGGAAGTAGCGCCCCGATACCCCCTTGTCTCCCCCCAATGTAGAGACGCCCCGTGGGGCGTCTCCGGATCGGCGAAGACCTCCCGGCCCTCACAGGATCTCCCGCGGCACGCCAGGGGTGGGCGAGAACCGCATCGCCGCCTCGGGAGACGCCCCACGGGGCGTCTCTACATTGGGGGGGCGTCCTTGATGTCCTTCTTGTCCTTTCTGCTAAGCTCCCCCATGCCATGGCCGTGCAGGAAATCCGCAACCGGCCCGTTCTTGCGCCGGAGCCTTCCGCGCTCCACCACGAGCGCAACCCGGGCACTCCGCTGGAGCTCGACTGGGTGCGCGAGGTGCGGGTCAACACCAGCGCGGCCGAGCGCCGGGCCGCGACGCTGCCCAAGCGCCGGACCGTCAAGAAGGACTGGCAGGCCGCCTGGCACCTGCGGGCCATCACCTGCATCGACCTGACCACCCTCGCCGGCGACGACACGCCGGGCCGCGTCCGCCGTCTGTGCGCCAAGGCCCGCCAGCCCGTGCGCCGCGACCTCCTGGAAGCGCTCGGCGTCGCCCACCTGGAGATCAAGACCGCCGCGGTCTGCGTCTACCACTCGCTCATTGATCCGGCGCGCGAGGCGCTCGCAGGCTCCGGCATCCCGGTCTGCGCCGTGTCCGCCGGCTTCCCCGCGGGCCAGAACCCGTTCCATCTCCGTCTCGCCGAGATCCGCGAATCGGTCGCGGCCGGGGCCGGCGAGATCGACATCGTCGTCACCCGGGCGCATGTGCTCAACGGCGACTGGCAGGCGCTCTACGACGAGGTGCGCGCCTTCCGCGAAGCCTGCGGCGACGCCCACCTGAAGACCATTCTCGCCACGGGCGAGCTGGGCACCCTGCGCAACGTGGCGCGGGCGAGCCGCGTCGCCATGATGGCCGGCGCCGACTTCATCAAGACCTCCACGGGCAAGGAGAAGGTCAACGCCACCCTGCCCGTCTCCCTCGTGATGGTGCGCGCCATCCGCGAGTACCGCGAGCGCACCGGCCATCGCGTGGGTTTCAAGCCGGCCGGCGGCATCTCCACCGCCAGGCAGGCGGCCGACTGGCTGGCGCTCATGAAGGAAGAGCTGGGCGACGCCTGGATGCGCAGCGATCTCTTCCGGATCGGCGCGTCAAGCCTCCTCGCCGACCTGGAGCGCCAGCTCGAGCACCACGTCACCGGCCGCTACTCCGCCAACTTCCGCCACCCCGTGGGCTAAAGCCATGACGATCGCCGAGATCTTCGAGACGCTGGAGTACGGTCCCGCGCCCGAGAGCGCCGAGCCCGCCCAGGCCTGGCTGGAGGCGCGCGGGAAAGAGATCCTGCCGTTCATCGGCGGGGATTTCCGAAAGCCAACCAAGGCCGAGTATTTCGAAACGCTCAACCCGGCGAACGCCAAGCCGCTGGCCCGCGTGGCCCAGTGCGGCGCGGCCGAGGTGGATGCGGCGGTGTCCGCGGCCCGTGCGGCGCAGCCGCTCTGGTGGGAGATGGGCGGGCACGCCCGCGCCCGCCACCTCTATGCCATCGCCCGCCACGTGCAGAAGAACGCCCGCCTGCTCGCCGTGCTGGAGACGCTCGACAACGGCAAGCCGATCCGCGAGACCCGGGATCTGGACATCCCCCTGGTCGCCCGCCACTTCTACCATCACGCGGGCTGGGCGCAGCTCATGGAGCGCGAGCTGCCGGGCTGGGTCCCGGTGGGAGTGGCGGGGCAGATCATCCCCTGGAACTTCCCTCTTCTCATGCTCGCCTGGAAGATCGCGCCGGCGCTCGCCATGGGCAACACGGTGGTACTGAAACCGGCCGAGTTCACGCCGCTCACCGCCGCGGCCTTCGCCGAGATCTGCCGCGACGCCGGCCTGCCGCCGGGAGTGGTCAACATCCTGACCGGCGACGGCCGCACCGGCGAGCTGATCGTCAAGCACCCCGGCATCGACAAGATCGCCTTCACCGGCTCGACCGACGTCGGCCGCATCATCCGCGAAGCCACCGCGGGCAGCGGCAAGAAGATCTCGCTGGAGCTGGGCGGCAAGTCCCCGTTCGTGGTCTTCGACGACGCCGATCTCGACGGCGCGGTCGAAGGGGTGGTCGACGCCATCTGGTTCAACCAGGGCGAAGTCTGCTGCGCGGGCTCGCGCCTGCTCGTCCACGAAGGCGTGGCCGAGGCGCTCTACGGCAAGCTTCGCGAGCGCATGGAGACGCTCCGCGTCGGCGATCCGCGCGACAAGGCGATCGACATCGGCGCGATCATCGCGCCCGTGCAACTGGAGCGCATCGACCGCCTCGTCAAGCAGGGGGTCGAAGAGGGAGCGCAGATGTGGCAGCCCTCCTGGAGCTGCCCGCAGGAGGGCTGGTTCTACCCGCCGACCCTGTTCACCGGGGTCGAGCCCGCGGCTACGATCGCCCAGGTCGAGATCTTCGGCCCGGTGCTCGTCGCCATGACCTTCCGCACTCCCGAAGAGGCGATCGAGCTGGCGAACAACACCCGCTTCGGCCTCGCCGCGAGCGTCTGGACCGAGAACATCAACCTCGCCCTGGAGATCGCCGCGAAGATCAAGGCCGGCACGGTCTGGA
>JBJMGZ010000584.1:0-9412 GCA_045807605.1 Thermoanaerobaculia bacterium
GACGTAAAGGACGTAAAGGACTTAAAGGACTCCGGACCGGATCCCGTCCCTTGAGTCCTTTTCGTCCTTCAGGTCCTTTAGCCTTCTTCTCTACTTTCCCCCGAAAATCTCAAGCACCACTTCAACCTTTTTGCGGTAAACTTGACAGCCGCAGTAAGGCACTGTAGCTTAGGGCATAGCGAATTCACTATGCCTTTCCTCCATGGCGTTCAGGAGGCCCTCATGAGAGTGCGGCTTTCCGGTTTCGTCCTAGCTGCTGTTTTGTGCGGTACCCATCCTCTTGCGGCCGCGGATCGTCCGCCGCAGGACCTTCATCTCGTGGACGGCCACTGGACCGCCTGGGATCCGCCGCAACCGCCCGCGGGGACCCAGGTCCACGTGATCGAGCGCGGCGACACCCTCTGGGACCTCGCCGCCCGCTTCTATGGCAACGCCTACCTGTGGCCGCAGATCTGGGAGAAGAACCAGTACATCCTGGACGCCCATTGGATCTACCCGGGCGACCCGCTGGCGGTCGGCCTCGAAGTGGCGCCGGTCGAGAACCTCGCGGAAGGCGGCGAGGAGGGCGAGCCCGAGGATGTCGGCGCGCCGCAGCACGAGGTGCTGACCTCGGAGGAGGCAGCCGGCGAGCCGGTGCCGCTCGGGGGCGAGAGCGACATCTACTGCTCCGGCTACATCGGCGACCTCGACGAGAAGTTCGAGCACACGATCATCGGCTCGGAGTACGAATCCATCGGCCCCGACCTGGACCAGCTTCCGAGCTACGGCTTCCGCGGCAGGTACGGCCGGCCGGGCACGGCCAAGTACAACCTGTCCACCGGGGACATCGTCTACCTCGACGGCGGACGCTCGCAGGGCATGAGCCCCGGCACCCTGTACACGGTCATCCTGCCCCAGCGCCAGGTCGTCCACCCGATCACCAAGCAGGTCGTGGGCCGCTACTACCACTACCTCGGCCGCATCCGGGTGCTGTCGGTCCAGGAAGAGACCGCCATCGGCGAGATCGTCCACTCCTGCGATCCGATCCTGGTGGGGCAGCAGATGCGCACCTTCGTGCCCGAGCCGGTGCCCCTGGGCCGCCTCGGCGCCCTGCGCCCGACCAACTACCCGGAGCCCGAGGAGTCCCTGCGGGACAACCCCGTCATCCTCTTCTCGCAGGACGACCTGGTCTCGCTCGCCGAGGACCACGTGGTCTACATCGACCGCGGGGAGGACGCGGACGTCACCCCCGGCGACATGTACACCATCTACCGGAAGAACCGCGAAGGCCTGCCGCCGATCGTCATCGGCGAGCTCGCCGTGCTGTCCGTCCACAAGAGCTCCTCGCTGGCCAAGATCATCGAGTCGCGCTACGCCGTCTTCGTCGGGGACTTGATCTCCCCGAAATGACTCCTGCCTGAACAGCACAGGCGCTTGGGCACACCCGGGCGCCTGTGTTAGGCTGTCGGCTCCCTAGTTCGCTGTACATTCGTTTCCGAGGGACACGTTCTTGGCCGACCAAAACCTAAACGGACGCCTGTTTCAGATCGTGGATGAGCTCGTCCGCCGCGGCTTGACTCTCGAGCAGGCCCGCCGGGAGTTCGAGCGCCAGTTCATCGTGGCCTCCCTCAAGACCAACCGGGGCAACTTCTGCCGCTCCGCCAAGTCGCTGGGAGTCCACCGCAACACCCTCCGCAACAAGGTCTCCGACCTGGGGATCGCCTCGGAGGACTACGGGCTCGCCAACCGCAAGTCCACCCGCCGGAAGCTGCCCTCGCACTCCGACGCGTAAGCCGAATCGCCAGAATCTGGCATCGATCCTGCAGTAAATTCAACCCAGTTCAACGGTGCCACCCGCGGGTTACGCGGGTGGCTTGTGTTGTTTTTTCAAACCGACGTCTGTTCCGGCGTAAGGGGACAGGCTCACCGTGCGACCGCGACAAGGAGGGCTATGAACCCGAAACGCGTGCCGTTCACGGTGCTCGCGACGATGATGTTCCTGGTGATTGCTTTCAATTCGACTCCGTCCGACACCGCCATTCCCGACCCGTTCCGTCTTCCGGACTCCCCTCCGGAAAGCCAGGCCCTGCAGGATCTCGCGAAGTGGGTCGTCCAATCGAGGCCCGGCGCCACCCGGAGCTTTCACGCCTTCACCCCGGGCGACCTGGACGCCGCTCTCGGCACAGAGCCCGGCGAGCTGCTGGACATCTTCCCGGAAGAGAACGGGGAGGCCGCCCGCCGCGAGCTGCTCCTCGGGCTTCCCTACGGCTCGCAGATCTGGCGGACCGCCCAGAAGCACCGGGTGGACGGCCTTCTCGTGGCCGCGATCATCGAAGCCGAATCCCGCTTCACACCGGGCGCCGTGTCCCCCAATGGTGCGATGGGCCTGATGCAGGTCCTCCCGGCGACGGGCGGCCATTCCGGCACGGCCGACCTCCTCGACCCGTTGACGAACCTGGAGGCCGGGACCCGGTACCTGGGCCGGCTGCTGCGGGAGTTCGACGGCGATGTGGAACGCGCGGTCGCCGCCTACAACGCGGGACCCGCGGCCGTGGCCCGCTACAACGGCGTGCCGCCGTTCGCGGAGACCCGGCAGTATGTGCGCAAGGTGCTGGCGCTCTACCGCGGCCATTCCGAGGCAGCCTGGAAGAGGGCGGGATGGGGAAGGGACCCGTTCGTGGCGCTGCCGGCGGTCAAGAGCGCCGGCTAGTGCCAATCGGGCGCGCCTCGATGCCTTGCAGGCGCGCTCTTCAGGGGTTGCGCGAAGAGCCGGCCTTCTCTTCGATCTGATCCGGGGTGTCATCCACCCCCTTCATCCCCTTCTTGAAATTCTTGATCCCCTCGCCGAGGCCCTTGCCGATCTGGGGCAGGCGCGAGGCGCCGAACAGCACCACGATGATGAGGAAGATGATCATCAGCTCTGGAACGCCGAGGCTAGGCATGGTTCAGGCTCCTTCACGGGCAGTCTAGCAGATCAGGTTGCGGCTGCCAGCGCGGGAGCCCAGGCTTCGGCCAGGCCGGAGACCAGCGGCGCGCTCTCGGGCACGCGGGCGAGATGCGCCAGGCAGCGGCCCAGCGTCGGCGGCACGAGCGGCAGGTGGCGGTCGGCCCCGCGCAGGGCGAACGAGGTGTAGGTGCCCACCGCCTTGAGCGTCCGCTGCGCCGCGGCCCGGTGGTAGCTCACCCGGTCCATCGCGGTCATGCCGGCGATACCGAGCAGCTCCTCCTCCATCTGCGGCGGCGGGAACAGCGTGTCGTTGAGCAGCGACGCCAGGTCGTAGGCCGGCGGTCCCGGCCGCAGGTCCTGATGGTCGAGCACGATCAAGCTATCGCCCGCCACCGGCATCAGGTTCCGCACCATGAAATCCCGATGGCAGGAGACCGGGGGCTCCGCGCCGAGGTTGGCGCAGATGGCATCCAGGGCGATGCTCAGCGCGCGGGTCAGCGGCTCGCCGCCGGTGAGCCCCCGCGGCTCAAGGAAGAGGTCCCAGGTCTGGGCCAGCTCCTTGCGCAGCAGAGCGCCGTCGAGCCTCGGGTTGAGGCCGTCCAGGCTCGCGAGAGGGATGCGGCCGATGCGGTCCGCCAGCTCGAGCGCCCGCTCGAAGTAGGGCTGCAGCTCGCTCCAGGGCCGGCCGCGCCCCCACTCGGCGAGCGTCTGCGGTCCGAGGTCCTCGACGAGCATCCACCCGGCGTCGCAGTCCGCCGCCAGGACCCGCGGCACGGGCACGCCGGCCTGCTCCAGCAGCGCGGTCGTGCGCAGGAAGCGGGCGCAGGTGCCGCGGATCTCGGGCGGATAGGTGGCGAGGATCGCGCTGCCGCCGTCCGCGCGCACCAGCCGGGTGTAACGCCGGGGAGAGACGTCGCCGGGGAGCGGGCGGGGCTCGCACGCGGGGAAGCCGGCGGCGGCGAGCCAGGTCTCCAAGGTACCTGCCTCCAAGCCATTGGAGACCTCCGATTTCAGGGGCTGCGACATCACACATTCCTTCTGGACAAGGCCGGATAGACTAGCACGAGTTTCTGCCCGGAGCCTTGTGGAATGCCGGCTGCAACGGCATTTGTTGAAGCCGGAGCCGTGGTTTGACACCCTCTTGGACAGGGGTGATAATCCCGGCGTCGGCCCCAAAACCAGGCCGGGGAGGATTCCGAGCTGGACGACAAGCTCCACCAGATGCTGCGCGAGCTGAGGCGCGCTCTTTCCGAGGCGATCTCCGACTCCGCGGAGGTCAACCGGACGCTGCGGAAGATCCGCGAGGAGGGCTACGCGCTCTACCTGCTGGTGGACTGCAAACGGGAGAGCCTCGACGAAGAGCCGCTCGCGCTGACCGCGCCGCGCTTCCGCTCCGGATCCGGCGAGCCGGTCTTCCAGATCGACGGCCGCGACCTGAGCTTCCTCCGGTCGATCGGCATCGATCCCACCCGGCGGCTGCGCCGGCGCCGCACCACCGCCACATAAAGAGCCCCCTCCCGGCCCTCCCCCACTACGCGGGAGAGGGAGCCCCCACCCACTGCTGCCATAATGAAGGGAGGCGGCGTCCTCTCCCGCGCAGCGGGGGAGGATAGAGGAGGGGGTCTTCACGCCACCAGAATCGACATGAGCACTGAACCCGCAACCCGCACCGACCTGCTCGGCCTGAGCCGGGAGCGCCTCGCCGAAGCGCTCGCCCCGGTGATCGACCGCCCGTTCCGGGTGGAGCAGATCTATCAGGCGCTCTACGCCCGGGCGGTGCGCAACATCTCGGAGATGACCGATCTCGGCAAGGAGCTGCGCGCCCGCCTCGCGGAGCGCTTCCGCATCGGTCTGCCCGAGATCACGGAAAAGCGGCTCGCGTCCGACGGCACCTGCAAATACCTGTTCAAGCTGCCCGACGGCGCCACCATCGAGGCGGTCGACATCCCGGAGCGCCACCGGCGCACCTTCTGCATCTCCAGCCAGGCCGGCTGCGCCCTCGCCTGCTCCTTCTGCGTCACCGGCTACTGGGGAGCGGGCCGCAACCTCACGGCGGGCGAGATCGTCGGCCAGGTGCTGGCGATCCGCGCCGACGCGGGCCTCGCCATGGAGGGGCTCAACATCGTCTTCATGGGCATGGGCGAGCCGCTGCTCAACCTGGAGAACGTGAAGGCCGCGCTCGACATCCTCACCGAGTGGATCTCGCCGCACCGGATCACCGTCTCGACCGTCGGCATCCTGCCCGGCCTGGAGGAGATGGCCGCCTGGGAGCGCCGCCCCAACCTCGCCATCTCTCTCCATGCGGCGGACGACGAGCAGCGCACCGGGATCATGCCGATCAACCGCACCTGGCCGCTCGCCGACCTGATGGCGGCCCTCCGCCGCTACCCGCTGGAGAAGGGGCGCAAGATCACCTTTGAGTACATCCTGATCCGCGACCTGAACGACTCCGTCCGCGACGCCGACCGCCTGGTCAAGCTGCTCTCCGGCCTGCGCGCCAAGGTCAACCTGATCCCGATCAACCCGGACCGCGTGCTGGGTGACCGCATGGTGCCGCCGGATGACGAGGCGATCGACCGGTTCCGGGAGCGGCTGCGGCAGAAGGGATTGATCGCCACGGTCCGGCGGCGGAGGGGAGACGACGTCAGCGCGGCCTGCGGCCAGCTCCGGGCCTTCGGCCGCGATCCTCGGGGAGTCAGGGCGCGGACCGCCGGACGATGACAGAGAGGCCGCACTTACGCTTGACTTTCTCCGCCTTCGACGCCTAGGATGGTGCGCAATGGAGGCAAGAAAGCCGACGCAGATGGTCCTTGAGGCCTTGGAGCGCGAGACTCCAAAGCGATCCCGCGCGCCCCACCTCTCCCCCGTCGCTCTACCCAAGCCCGCAGCTTCCTTTGAGACCGATCTCGGCCGGCTCGTCATCGGCGACTGCCTGAACGTTCTGCGCGGGCTCGGGGACGAGACGGTCGACCTGGCGGTGACCTCTCCTCCCTACGACGGCCAGCCCAAGTACGGCAACGGCGAGAAGTACGAGCGGGACTGGTATGCGGGCTTCTTCCTGGAAGTCGCGGTAGAAGTCCACCGGGTCCTGAAGCCCCACGGGAGCTTCATCCTCAACTACCGCTCCAAGCGGCACGGGGACGAACGCGGAACCCTGCAATACGAGCTGATCTTCTGGCTGCGGGAGAAGGGCTTCCTCTTCTGCGAAGACTTCATCTGGGGCAAGCCTTCGCCGCCTCCGGGCCGCTTCAACCGCTTCCTCAAGGATGCCGTGGAGTATTGCTTCCAATTTGCCAAGACCCCTCGCTGGCAGTTCTTTCCCGAGCATTGCCTGTCGCCGGCTCGCTGGGACGCCAAGGATCGCGAGCGCCGCAAGCGGCTGGCTCACAACTTCGAAAGGGTCAACGCTCCGTCGGGCCAGGGGAGGAAGCGCGTCCAGGCTGGACCGGACCTGGTGCGGCCCTCGACGCTCCTCTACTTCGAGCCCGAGTTCGGCCCCAATCCGGTGCGGCACCCCGCACGCTTTCCGCTGGAGCTCCCGACCTTCTTCATCAAGCTCCTGTCGAAACCGGAGCAACTGGTCCTCGATCCTTTCGGCGGCACCGGCACGACCGCTCTCGCGGCCGAACAGCTCGGGCGCAAGTGGCTCATCACCGAGATCGACCCGAAGTACGCGGCCATCGTGCCCGAACGATTCGCAGCGGGCCGGTGAAGAGCAGGTTCAATGACAGACATCAAAGCCCTGGTTTCCGAGGTGGCGGCAGCTACCGACTGGAACACCCGTGTCGCCCTGATCCGGAAGGTCCCCGAGGCTTTTGGTACGGCCTCGCAGGCGGACATCTACGCGCAGATCGCAAAGCAGGTCTACCTGCCGCACCTCGCTCCCGACTTTGCGTACGTGCACTGGCGCCCTGAGTACGAGCTCGCAGCCATTGAGGAGGCTTACAGCTCGGCCTATGAGCTGACCCAGGGGTTTGCGGCCACCGACGTGGAGACTCTCCGCTCCGCGATCCTGGCGCGGCCCAGGGCCCTGCAGGTGTTCCGCCTGCTCCTCGGGCTCACCGCCCAGGAATTCGCGGCGTCGACCCACCTCGTGGCCGAGCCTCACGGGCTCAAGGCGCTGAGCGCGGGCCAGATCAAGAACCTCGAGAGCGGCTCGCGGTGCAAGGAACCCGTGGCTCGATGCTGCGCTCTCGTCATCGACCAGGGCATGCGGGGAGAGCTGTTCGGCTCTCCCCCGACCGGCGCAGTCCAGCCGAAGATCCGCAAGCCGGATACGATCGAGGGCTGGGCGACGGTGCGGCGCTACGCGGTGGAAGGAGTGCCGCTCCCGGTCTTCCTTCACCAGCGGCACTACGGAGGCGCGTTCCGGCAGCTCCTGGATGCGACGAGCAAGAAGCGCGGCGACATCCTGGAAGATGCGGTCGAGCAGTTGTTCCAGGAAAAGGGGATCGCCTTCCTTCGCACCGGCTCGCACAACCAGGAGGAGATCGCACGGCGCTTCGGCGTCACCGTGAAGCCGGCGCCGGATTTCGTGATCTTCGACGAGTCCGACACCCTGCGCGCGCTGCTCGAATGCAAGGCCGCCAACGATGGCGGCACAGCGCGCGACAAAGCGTCCCGGTACTCTGCCCTGCGCCGCGAGGCTCACCGTCTCGGAGGCACGCCTCTGTTCGGCGTGCTCGCCGGGCTGGGATGGAGACGCACCAAGGATGCCCTGGGGCCGGTCGTCCGCGACACGGACGGGCGCGTCTTCACGCTTCCGACTCTGAATGAAATGCTGCGTGTGCAGCCCTTCCCGGGTCTGACCGCCGCCAGATGAAGGCCACGTTCCGGCCCACCCCCTTGCCCTCCCGCCGATAGCTGTAGAGCCTCTCCGACTCGCAGCGCGTGCAGACCGCCACGGTGCGGATGTCTTCGACACCCTTCAACTGTTGCCGGGCCGCCGCGATCAGGTCCAGGTGCGGCTTGCCCGATGATCCGGGAACGACGGCCTCGTCCGGGAACTGCTCCGCCACCTCCTCGCCGACCTCGTAGCAGCAGGGTCCGATTGTCGGACCGATCCAAGCCGTGGTATTGCCTCCGGAGGCTCCACCGAGTTTTTCCAGAGCAGCCGGGATCACGCCCCCGACCAGTCCGCGCCATCCGGCGTGCACCGCCGCCAATCCCCGGGGACCGGCCAGGAGGACCGGAACGCAGTCGGCCGTCACCACGGAAAGGGCAAGATCCGGAGCGTCGCCGAACAGGGCGTCCCCCTCGCCGCAGCGCCCGGGATGGGCCGGCAGGACGGTCGCGGAGTGGATCTGCTTCGCCCAGGCGACCGGAGGGGCTCCGGGCTCGATGCGAGCGAGGATCTCGTCGCGCTCTCCGGCAGGCCCGCGGCCCGTGAACCGGACCTCGACATCCCCCCGGCGGTCACGCCAGACCCAGTAGCCACCCTGCTCGATCACCTCTTCCTCCTTGCCTCGACAATCGGCTCGACCACGTCGGCGACCGCCTCGGCCAAGACCTTCTGCCCCTCGGCGTTGGGATGGATGGGATCGGCCTTCAGGTCTGAGTCGAGGAGGATCTCGCCGAGGGTGTCCTCGACGATCGGGATGTCGTAGTCGTCGCCGATCCGCTCGAACACGTCGGCGTACTGACCACGGAAGGGGACCTCGATCTCGACGAGGACAGGCACCACTTGGGCGGCGAGGAGCCGGTCGAGGATCTGGCGCAGCGCCGCCTCGCTCCGCGCCGGGGGCACCTGGCGCAGGATGTCGTTGCCCCCGAGCTCGACGATCACCATCCAGGGATCCTGGGCGAGCACATCCCCGACGCGCGCGAGCCCGTCCTCGGACGTGTCGCCGGGCACGCCCGCGTTGATGACCTCGACACCCAGCTTCTCCGCGAGCAGCCCCGGATACGGCTGGGCCGGCTCGGCGCCCACGCCCGAGGTGATCGAGTCCCCCAGGCAGACGATCGTCCTCCCGGGCGAATCCAGGTTCGGGACGTCCGGTCCGCAGCCGGCGAGCAGGAGGAGGACGGACAGAAGAGACAGGGTCTTCACGGGCGGGGATTGTAGCGGTGCGGGCATCCCGCGATCGGGCCGTGGCATCCGCCACGGCCCCTGGCTTGGGTGGGATTACCGGTTGGCTGCAGCGATCTGGGTCAGCTTGATGGAGAAGCTCGGCTTGCGGCTGTCCACCTGGCCGCCCGCCTCAAGAGTGTAACTGCCGATCTCGTTCAAGACTTCGCCCTCCTGGCCCGCCCGGACGATCTGGAAGACGTCGAAGTCCACGAGAGCGTCGCGGACCTTGGGCCGGAAGCCGAGAGTGACATCGCCGCCCTGAAGCCGGGCGAGCTCACCGCTGCGACCGACGAACCTGACCTCCTTTTTCTCTCCGCCCTGCGCGGGGACGCGCACGCTCCAGTAGACGAGCTGCTCCTTGCCGGGGCCCGGCTGCGAGGCGGCATCTTCGCCCTCGACCTGCGAGACGCGATCGA
>JBJMGZ010000585.1:0-6825 GCA_045807605.1 Thermoanaerobaculia bacterium
CCCCGGGGGACAGGGTAACCCCACGCAAAACCGCCGCCCCTTGGGGGCCACGGCAGCGGCCCCGGGCGCGAGCCCGGAGGCCCACCTCTCGCCGCGGGGCTGGCGCCCCTGGCCCTGCCGTCGCCCCTTCGGGGCTCGTTCCTCCTGAACCAGGTGTATTGCCCTCAGGCCACAGCTCCTCCCGCTCCTTCTGGGGAACTTCCTGGCGGATGTCTCGGAGGATCTCTTCCGGCTCGCGGTCATCCTCCCAAGTCCCAAGGACCTCGAAGAAGGAATCGGGCAGCCGGTCCTTGTGACGGCGCGGGTCAGCACGTTTCATCGACTCTACTCCTCCGAGGCAAGCCCTCAGGCCGATCGCTGCAGGAGGCGCTCAAGGCACCTGAGCGCCTTTTTCAGACTCTCCGCCCCTTCCGCGGCGATCCCGGGCCGCCAGCCGTTCTGAACGTCCTGGATGTAGGCCAGCAGGTGGGACGTATAGGCGGGGCCCTCCAGTAGCTACCTCCCCAACATCCCCTCCACCCGCTCCACCACCTTCTCCGGCGTGTAGCCGAACTTCCGCGCCAGATCCTTGTACGGAGCGGAGGCCCCGAAGCGCACGATGCCGTGGATCTCTCCCTCAAGGCCTACGTATTTGTGCCAGCCGAGCGGCACCCCGGCCTCGACGGCGAGCCGCTTGCGGACGGTCGGCGGCAGCACGAGATCCCGGTACTCCTGCGGCTGGTCGTCGAAAATCTCCCAGCAGGGCATGCTCACCACCCGCGCCCGGACTCCCTTGCCCTGCAAGGCCTTGCCGGCTTCCAGGGTCACCCAGACCTCGGAGCCGGTGGCGATCAGGATCACCTGTGGATCTTCCGCGTCGAGGAGGATGTAGGCGCCCTTTGCCACCCCTTCCCGGGCTCTTTCAGCCGCCTCAGCAAGGATCGGGAGGTTCTGCCGGGTCAGCGCGAGGGCCGTGGGACCGTGGCGGTGCTCCAGGGCGACGCGCCAGGCTTCGGCGGTTTCGATCGCATCCGCCGGGCGCATCACCCTCAGACCCGGGATCGCCCGCAGCGCCGAGAGCTGCTCGACCGGTTGGTGAGTGGGGCCGTCCTCCCCCAGGAAAATCGAGTCGTGGGTGAAGATGTAGATCGCCTGGAGCTTCATCAGCGAGGCCAGACGGATCGGCGGGCGCATGTAGTCCGAGAAGATCAGGAAGGTGCCGCCGTACGGGATCCAGAGGCGGGAGAGCGACAGGCCGTTGAGGATCGAGCCCATGGCGTGCTCGCGCACTCCGAAGCGCAGGTTGCGGCCCTCGGGGTGCGCGGCCGAGAAGTCCGGCGAGCCCTTGATGAGCGTGTTGTTCGAGGGCGCCAGGTCGGCCGAGCCGCCGGCGAGCTGCGGCAGCTTGCCCGCGATCACGTTGATCACCTGGCCCGAGGCCGCCCGCGTCGCCACCGGCTTGTCGCCCGGCTGGAACTTCGGCAGCGCGTCCTGCCAGCCCTCCGGCAGCTTGCCGGAGAGCCGGCCGTCCAGGTCGGCAGCGGGTTCGGGATGGGCCTGCCGGTAGCGCTCCATCAGCTCGTTCCACTCCTTCTCCAGCTTGTGGCCGCGCTCCCGCGCCCGCTCGAACGGCTCGCGGGCACCCTCCGGCACCAAGAAGGTCGGCTCCGTGGGCCAGCCCAGCGCCTTCTTCGTGGCCACCACCTCGTCGCCGCCGAGCGGCGCGCCGTGGGCCTCGGCCGTCCCGCCCTTTTTCGGGCTGCCATAGCCGATCACCGTCCGAACAACTACCAGCGTCGGCCGCTCGGTCTCACCCTTGGCCTCTTCAATGGCGCGCTCCAGGGCGGCGAGATCGTTGCCGTCCTCGACGCGCAGCACCCGCCAGCCGTAGGCCTCATACCGCTTGCCCACGTCCTCGGAGAAGGAAAGGGAGGTGGGGCCGTCGATCGAGACGTCGTTGTCGTCGTAGAAGACCTTGAGCCGGCCCAGCTTGAGATGGCCGGCGAGGGAGGAGGCCTCGGAGGAGACCCCCTCCATCAGGTCGCCGTCGCTCGCGATGACCCAGATGGTGTGGTCGATCACCGGGAAGCCGTCGCGGTTGAAGGTGGCGGCGCCCATCTTCCCGGCCATGGCCATGCCGACCGCGTTGCTGAGCCCCTGGCCGAGCGGGCCGGTGGTGGTCTCGACGCCGCGCGTCAGCTCGTGCTCGGGATGGCCCGGGGTCTTCGAGCCCCACTGCCGGAAGCGCTCCAGCTCCTCCAGGGGCAGGCCGTAGCCGGCGAGGTGGAGCAGCGAATAGAGGAGCGCCGAGGCGTGGCCGCAGGAGAGCACGAAGCGGTCGCGGTCGGGCCAGTCCGGGTTGTCCGGGTTGTGGCGCATGTGGCGCGTCCAGAGCAGGTAGGCGAGCGGCGCCTGACCCAGCGGCGCGCCGGGATGGCCCGACTGCGCCTTCTCCACCATGTCCACGGCCAGGAACCGGATCGTGCCGATCGCCAACTGGTCCTGGTCCTGCGTCTCTTGCTCTCCCATGATTCGCCCTCCCTCCATCCAGAGGAATAACCCGACAGGGGGGATAGTTTATCTTCCGGAGTTGCCTTTTGACTCCCGGGCCGGGGGCCTCTACAATGAGGTCCCCTGCCGGACCCGCAGGAGAGGTGCTGGAGTGGCCGAACAGGGCTGCCTGCTAAGCAGTTGTCCGGGGTAAACCCGGACCGAGGGTTCGAATCCCTCCCTCTCCGCCATCATTCGTTCGAGACCATCGGATGAAAGCCGTAAACCCCGCCACCGGCCAGCCGATCCGGGACTATCCCGAGCACGACGAATCCGAGGTCGCCGCGCGCCTGGAGCGCGCCGAGCAGGCCTTCGCCTCCTGGCGCAAAGTGCCGTTCGGGGAGCGCGCCCGGCTGATGCGCGCGGCCGGCGACATCCTCCGGGACCGCGCCGGGGACTACGGCCGCCTGATCACCGAGGAGATGGGCAAGCCGATCGCCGCGGCCGAGGGCGAGGTCGACAAGTGCGCCTGGGTCTGCGAGTTCTACGCCGAGCACGCCGAGCGCTACCTGTCGCCCGAGCCGGTCGGCACCGATGCCAGCCGCAGTCTCGTGCGCTACGACCCGCTGGGTCCGGTGCTGGCGATCATGCCCTGGAACTTTCCCTTCTGGCAGGTCTTCCGCTTCGCAGCCCCGGCGCTCATGGCCGGTGACGTCGGCCTGCTCAAGCACGCCGGCAACGTCCCGGGCACGGCCCTCGCGATCGAGGAGGCCTTTCGCGACGCCGGCTTCCCCGAGGGCGCCTTCACCACGCTCCTGGTCCCTTCGTCCCGGGTCGCGGACCTGATCCGCAATCCGGTCGTCCGCGCCGTGACCCTCACGGGCAGCGACAAGGCCGGGATGGAGGTGGCCGCCGAGGCCGGCCGCCAGCTCAAGAAGACCGTGCTGGAGCTGGGCGGCTCGGACCCCTTCATCGTGCTCGCCGACGCCGATCCGGTCGAGACCGCGAAGCAGGCGGTGAAGGCGCGGACGATCAACACCGGCCAGAGCTGCATCGCGGCCAAGCGCTTCATCGTCGAGGAGCCGATCGCCGACCGCTTCGAGGAGGAGATGGTCAAGGCCATGGAGGCCCTCCGCATCGGCGATCCCATGGACCGGGCGACCGAGATCGGCCCCATGGCGCGCGAGGACCTGCTCGGCGACCTGGACGACCAGGTGCGCCGCTCGGTGGAAGCGGGGGCCGAGCTGAAAACCGGCGGCAAGCGGCTCGACCGTGAGGGTTGGTACTACCCGCCGACCGTGCTCTCGGGGGTGCGGCCCGGCATGCCGGCCTTCGACGAGGAGACCTTCGGACCCGTGGCGGCGGTGATCCGCGCCCGGGATACGGACGAGGCCATCGAGCTGGCGAACCGCTCCCGCTTCGGACTGGGGGCCAGTGTCTGGACCTCCGATTCCATCCGCGCCGAGGCCCTCGCGTCCGAGATCGAGGCCGGATCGGTCTTCGTGAACGGCGCCGTGAAGAGCGATCCTCGCCTGCCCTTCGGCGGCATCAAGACCTCGGGCTACGGCCGCGAGCTGGCCGACGTGGGCATCCGCGAGTTCGTGAACATCAAGACCGTTTGGGTGAAGTGATCGTCATCACCGGGCAGGGGGCGTGCTGGATCACCCGCTCGGCCGTGCTGCCCACCAGGAGGTGACGCAGCGCCGAGCTGCCGTGGGTGCCCATGGCGACGAGGTCCACCCCGCGCTTCCCGGCTTCATCGGTGATCACCTCCGCGGGATCTCCCTCCCGGGAAACCGTCTCCACCACCAGGCCCTCGCGGAGCAGCCGCTCCCGGATCTCCTCCAGCCTGCGCTCGGACTCCAGCCCCGTGTCCTTCAGGTAGTTCACCGAGGTCGGGATCGGTCCGTAGGCCGTGTACTCGATGGGCAGGTTGAAGGCGTGGAGGAGCACCAGGCGGGCGTCCTGCTCCAGCGGAGCGAGGAGGCGGTGGGCGGCTTCGATGGCGAGCTCGGCATCCTCGGAGAAGTCGGTGGGCACCAGGATCGAGCGGATCGGCCGGTGGCCTCCCCGGTCGGCCGGATGAACCGAGAGCACCGGGCAGGGCGCCCGGTGCATCACCCGCTCGGTGGTGCTCCCCAGGAGCAGATGGCGCAGGCCGGTGAGGCCGCGGGTGCCCATGACGATCGCCGCGGCCGGCAGATCCTCGGCACGGCTCAGGATCACCTGCGAGGGCGTGCCGATCCCGAGATGGGTGGAGATCTCTCCGCCCGCCTCCCGCAGGCGGACCGCGGCCTCGCCGAGACGGGACAGCGCGGCCGCCCTCACCTCCTCGTCGAAGACGGGGCCGGGAGGGACGAAGCCGGGGAGCGAGGGCGGCACGGTCACGGCGTGGATCAGCTCCAGGCGGGCTCCCAGGAGCCGGGCCAGCTCGGAGGCCCAGTCGAGGGCGGCTTCGGCGGTCTCCGAGAAGTCGGTGGCCGCGAGGATGACGGGACGGGAGGAGGTTCCGGGTTCCATGGCCGCCATGATACCGTTTTGCGCCCATGACTACAGACACGAACGGTCCGGTCCGCGTGCGCTTCGCGCCTTCGCCCACCGGCTTCCTGCACGTCGGCGGAGCGCGCACCGCCATCTACAACGACCTGCTGCGCCAGAAGCTCGGCGGCGCCTTCATCCTGCGCATCGAGGACACGGACAAGGAGCGCTCGGATGAGGCCATGACGCGCCAGATCCAATCCGCCCTGGCCTGGATCGGCACCGTCTGGGACGAGGGTCCGTTCCTCCAGAGCGAGCGCCTGCCGCGCCACCACGACCGCGCCGAGGAGCTGCTCGCGGCCGGCAAGGCCTACCGCTGCTTCTGCACCCCCGAAGAGCTGGACGCCCAGCGCGCCGAGGCCCAGCAGAAGGGAACGGCCTTCCGCTACCCGCGCACCTGCCTCGGCCTGTCGAAAGAGGAGACCGAGACGGGCCTGGCTGAGGGCCGGCCGTTCGTCGTGCGCTTCCGGATGCCGGACGACAACATCCGCTTCCACGACATGGTGCGCGGCGACATGGACTTCCCGCCCGACGCGCTCGACGACTTCATCCTCCTGCGCTCCGACGGCAACCCGACCTACCACATGTCCGTGGTGGTGGACGACATCGACATGCGGATCACCCACGTGATCCGGGGCGAGGACCACCTCTCGAACACGCCCAAGCACATCCCGCTCTTCCGGGCGCTGGGCGGCGAGGTGCCGACCTTCGGCCACCTGCCGCTCATCCTCGGGCCGGACAAGAAGCGGCTCTCGAAGCGCTACGGCGCCACGTCGGTCGAGGAGTTCCGCAACGAGGGCATCCTGCCGCAGGCGCTCTACAACTTCCTGGCGCTCCTCGGCTGGAGCCCCGGCGACGACCGCGAGATCATGACCCGGGACGAGATGATCCAGCTCTTCTCCGTCGACCGCCTGAACGCCTCGCCGGCCGTGTTCGACCGCGAGAAGCTGCTCTGGATGAACTCGCAGTACATGGCCCGGCTCAGCACCGCGGAGCTGATGCCCCACCTGCAGCCGCTCTTGGAGCAGGCCGGGCTGGCCCACGAGGAAAAGCTGGCCGTGGCTCTCGAGCTGCACCGCACCCGCGCCCGGACTCTCAAGGAGCTGGTGGAGCAGATCCTCCCCTACTTCCGCGAGTCGCTGGAGTACGACGCCGCGGCCTGCGCCAAGTTCCTGAAGGACCCGGCCCTGCCCGAGCTCCTGGAGACCCTGCGGGACCGCTACGACGCCCTGCCCGAGTTCACCAGGGAAGCGCTGGAGGCCGGGCTGCGCGCCCTGGCGGAGGAGCGCGGGGTGAAGGCCGGCGTGTTGATCCACCCGGTGCGCATGGCGCTCTCGGGAGCCGCGGGCGGTCCGCCGCTCTTCGACCTGGTCGAAGTGATGGGCCGGGAGGCGTCGCGGCGGCACCTGGACCGCTTCCTGGCGTACCTCCGGGCCGGGAATGCCGAGGCCGGGTTCCCAGGTTGACCCGAAAAGCCGGCTCGGTTATCCTACCGGCCCTGTCCTGCTGGGAGGTCGTTCAACGGTAGGACATGCGGCTCTGACCCGCAGAATCGGGGTTCGAATCCCTGCCTCCCAGCCAATCCTCTTCCCCCTACAGCCGCCCAAGTTGACCATCTCCCGGAACAGGGGAGGGTAGGCCCTGTTCCCGGCATCCGCGATTTGGGTATGGACATACCCGACCTGCAGGGCGGATGATGCTCTGCATGGATGCCAAGCGCCCTTTCGATATCGATAGTGCGATCCAGCGGATCCGCCACGCCGTCCGGCCCTTTCCGAAGGCGGCGATGTTCGAGCTCGCGGAGGAGGGGTTCGAGAC
>JBJMGZ010000586.1:0-6166 GCA_045807605.1 Thermoanaerobaculia bacterium
AACGATGTCTGGATCGCCGCGGTAAGCATCGAGCACGGGTTGCCTCTGGCCACCTCGGACGGCCATTTCCGAGAGGTGGACGGTCTCAGCTTGGCGCCGACCTTCTGACGCCGATACGCTAGACTCCCCCGGCCATGGCGATCCGCGTCACCATGCTCGGCAGCGGGACGTCCACCGGCGTGCCGGTGATCAACTGCCCGTGCAACGTCTGCACGTCGGACGACCCGCGCAACCGGCGCTGGCGCCCGGGGCTCAAGCTGGAGATCGGCAGCGCGGTCGTGCTCGTGGACACGCCGACCGACCTGCGCGAGCAGGCGCTCCGCTTCGGGGTCCCGCGGGTGGACGCGGTCCTCTTCACCCACGCCCATGCCGACCACATCTTCGGACTCGACGACGTGCGGATCTTCAACTTCCGCCAGCGCATGACGATCCCCTGCTACGGCTCGGACCTGACGCTCCAGGCCATCCGGCGCACGTTCGCCTACGTGTTCGAGGAGACCCAGGCGGGCGGCGGCAAGCCGCAGCTCGAGCTGATCGGGATCCGCGAGCCGTTCCGGCTGCTGGGGCGCGAGGTCGTGCCCGTGCCGGTCTGGCACGGCGACCTGGAGGTCTTCGGCTACCGCCTGGGGAGCTTCGCCTACGTGACCGACTGCAACCGCATCCCGGAGGAGAGCTTCGACCTGCTCCAGGGAGTCGAGACCCTGATCCTGGACGCCCTGCGCTTCCGGCCGCACGCCACCCACTTCTCGGTGCAGGAGGCGGTCGCCGTGGCGGAGCGGATCGGCGCGTCGCGGACCATCTTCACCCACCTCGCGCACGAGATCGACTACGGCGACCCCTCGATGCTACCGCCGGGGGTCGAATTCGGCTATGACGGGCTCGCCTTCGACTTCGATTGAGATCCCGAGCGGGCGGCAGGCCTCGGGCCGGCTGCGGGTCCCCTCGTCGAAGAGCCTGAGCCACCGCTGGCTCAACCTGGCGCTGCTGTCGCGCCGGCCCATGGTGGTCGAGCGGCCCCTGGCTGCCGAGGACATCGATCTTTTCCTCGCCGCCCTCGGCCGCTGCGGCTTCCGGGTGGCGAGGCAGGGGGACGACGTCCACCTGGAGCCGACCGAGCCGCCGCTGGGAGAGGTGGAGGTCTTCTGCGGCAACGCCGGCACCATGCTCCGCTTCCTGGTGGCGACCTTCACCGCCGTGCCGGGAACCTGGCGGCTGGACGGCGTGCCGCGCCTGAGGGAGCGTCCGGTCCGCCCCCTCGTGGACGCCCTGCGCCGGCTCGGGGCGCGGATCGAGTACCTCGGCGCCGAGGGGTTCGTGCCGCTGCGGATCGAGGGGGGCACACTCGGCGAGGGAACGGCCCTTCTGGACGCCGGCGAGTCGAGCCAGTACCTCTCCGCCCTCCTGATGGCGGCGCTGCGGGCGCCGGGGGAGGTGACCGTCGAGGTCAGCTCCCTGACTTCGGGACCCTATGTAGATGTCACCCTGGGCGTGGTGGAGGCCGCGGGCGGGCGGATCGAGCGGCTGGGGGAGAAGCTCTGGCGGGTCTACCCCTCGGACCTGCAGGCCGGCCGCGTCCGGGTGGAGGGGGACTGGTCCGCGGCCTGCTATCCGGCTGCCGCCGCGGCCCTCACCGGCGGCAGGGTCGTGCTCGAAGGGCTCGCCCGCGATTCGCGCCAGGGCGACCGGGGGTTCCTGGACCTCCTCCTGCGCATGGGCGCCGAGGCCGACTGGCGGGGGGACGAGTTGGAGGTCCGCGGCACCGGGCGGCTCGCGGGGGTCGAGGCGGATCTCTCCACCATGCCGGACCAGGTGCCCACCCTCGCGGCCCTGGCACCCTTCGCCAAGGGCGAGACGCACATCTTCAACGTGGCCCACCTGCGCATCAAGGAGAGCGACCGCCTGGAAGCCATGGCGACCGAGCTGCGCAAGCTGGGAGCCGAGGTGGACGAGGGGCCGGACAGCCTGCGCATCCCCGGGATCTGGGCGCACGCTGCCCCGCCGGAGGGCCGGGTGGTCATCGATCCCCGGGGTGACCACCGGATCGCCATGAGCCTGGCTCTCGCCGGTCTGCGCCGGCCGGGCGTGGTGGTGAGCTCGCCCGAGGTCGTGTCGAAGTCGTACCCGGGGTTCTGGAAAGACCTGTCCACGCTGCTGGGCTGACGCGACAAATCGCCGGGGCTGCTGTACAATCCCGGCCCGCATGTCCCCCATCCATGTCGAGGTGCTCTGGAGATGAGCCCGGCCCTGCGCGTCGTGCATGCAGCGCTGGAGCCCGTTCCCCGGTCGGTTCCTCTGGGCGTGGCCCGGCTCACCGGCCAGCAGCGGATCGCGGTGCTGCTCCAGGCGGCGGGCCTGCTCTCGCTTCTCGACCGCGCCGGATGGGCCGTGCCCGACTGGTCGCTGGCGCGCGTGACTCCCGAGGGACGGCTCACGGTCGCGGAAGCGGCGCCCGGCCTTTCCGAGCGGCATGCCCAGGAGATCCTCCGGGAGCTGCTCGGACGCCTGTTCCGTCAGGAGGGGAGCGCCGCCTTCGCTGGACGGGGGCTGGCGAGCTGCGCGGCCCGGGCGCTGCTCGACCGCTGGTTCCAGTCGCTGGCGCCCCTCGCTCCGGACGAGGCGGTCTCGCAGATCCTGATCGACGCACCCTTTCTCTGGGAGCCCGCCTTCGCACCGGCCCGGACGGCTCTCTGCGGCCAGGTCGAGGAGCAGGCGTGGGCGGCCGGTCCGCGGGTGTTCCGTCTCCGCCTGCTCTCGCGGACGCGGAGCCTCCCCGAGCTGCGGGAGCTGCTCGCCGGTCCGGAGGCGCGGGCGCTCTGGGAAGGGGAGGAGAGGGGGGAGCTGGTCGCTCAGGCCGGCTCGCTCGCGGACCGCGGGCGGACCGAGGCCGCCCTGGACCTGTTGGAGGGTCTGCGCTCCCCCGCGGCCGAGACCGTGCGCGCGCGCTGCCAGCTCCACCTCGGGCAGCTAGGCGCGGCGCGGGCCACCCTCCGCCGCCTCGAAAAGGAAGACCTGACGGCGGAGCAGGCGGTCGACCTGGCCGAGATCGCGGCGCGCGTCCTCGCCAACGGCGGCGATCCCGAGCGCGCCGAGCCCTGGGTCCGCAAGGCGCTGGAGCTCGCGGACCCGGCCGGCGGACCGGTCGGAGCGCGGGCCGGTCTCGTCGCCGCCCTCGCCGCCTGGGACCGCAACGACGTGGCGGAGATGGACCGCTGGCTGGAGATCACCCGGCCGGCGTGCTCGGAGCCCGCGCTCGCCTGGCGCTGGCACCACGCCCGCGCCCTGCGCGCCCTGCGCGAGCCCGGCGGGGGAGAGAACCCGGGGGAGGAGGCCGCCGCGCAGGTCGCCCGCGCGCTCCGGACCGGCCGGCGGACGCTCGCCCGCCAGGAGGCTGCCGGCCTGTGGAACGACCTCGGCGTGGGCCGGGCCCGGCTCGGGGACCTCGCCGGAGCCGAGCGCGCCTTCCTCCATGCGGCCCGGCTCCTGGAACGCTGCGATGGACCGCGGAAGATCACGCTCGCGCTCCCCAACCTGGCCGAGATCCGCCTGCGCCGCGGCCGGCTGCTCGGCGTCCGGGAGATCCTGGAGCGCACCGCGGCGGAGAACCGGCAGTCGGGCAACCTCCGCGGCCTGGGGCTGGACACCGGCATCCGCGCCCGTTACGAGCTGGTGCTGGGCCGGTCCGAGGCCGCCCTGGCTCTCTGCCGCGAGGCCCTGCTCGCGCCGGACCCGGACGCCGATGTCCTCCATCTCCTCGCCGCCCGCGCGCTCGGCTGGCTCCGCCGGATCGACGAAGCTGCGGCCGAGCTGAATCGGGTCGGCACGTTCGACGCGCTGGAGCCCGAGGAACGGCCCGCGGTCCGCGCCCAGAGCGGGGACGCCGCGGGCGCCCTGCGGGAGGCGGAGGGCACGCCGTTCCATCCGCTCTGGCTCGGAGCGCTCGCCGGCAATCCGGTCTGCATGGCCGACTGGGAAGCGCTCTCGGACCTGGAGCCCTACCGGGCCGCGCGCCTGGTTTACGATCTCGATCTGACCGCTCCGGGATGCGTCCCTTCCCCCTGGCTGCGCACCGCCGCCGCGGCCTTTCGCAAGATGGGCGCGCTCGCTCCGGCCGAGCGGCTGGAGGCGCGCGACCAGGGACCGTGGCACGCGCTCGCAACGTTTTTTGAAAAGGGAGACCCCGAGGCGCTGGCGCAGCTTTACGAGCAGCTCGGGCCTTTGAGCGACGCGCAGGCCCGCGCGCTGGCCGCCCTCGCCGCACGGGAGCGCGCTCCTCTCGGGATCGAGCGCAAGCCGGTTGCGATGGGCGACATGGTGGGCGAGAGCCCGGCTTTCCTCGCTGCGCTGGAACGGCTCGGCCGCCTCGCTCCCGGCGATCTTCCGATCCTCATCCTCGGAGAGAGCGGCACGGGCAAGGAGCTGGCCGCGCGGCGCATCCATCGCCTGAGCTCCCGCAGCCGGGCGCCCTTCCTGCCGGTCAACTGCGCGGCCCTTTCGGAAACGCTCATCCTTTCCGATCTGTTCGGTCATGCCCGCGGCGCGTTCACGGGCGCCGACCGCAGCCGGCAGGGCGTGTTCGAAAGCGCCAACGGCGGTACCGTCTTTCTGGACGAGATCGGCGACCTGCCGCTCTCCGCGCAGGGCCTGCTGCTGCGCGTGCTTCAGGAAGGAGAGGTGCGGCCGCTGGGAGAGACGCTGCCGCGCAAGGTCAACGTGCGGGTGCTCGCGGCGACCCATCGCGACCTCGGCGCCATGGTGATCGAAAAAACCTTCCGCCAGGATCTCTTTTATCGGCTCAAGGTCGGGAGCGTGTCGCTGCCTGCGCTGCGCGATCGCGGCGAGGACGTGGTGCTGCTGGCCGATCGCTTCCTATCGCGTCAGGACCCATCGCCGCTCCTCTCCGCCGAGGCGCGCGCCCTGCTGCTCGGACATCTCTGGCCGGGCAACATCCGCGAGCTTCAGAACGTGCTGAGCGTGGCCGCCGCCCTGGCCGGCGAAGGTGTGATCGAGCCCGAGCACGTCGAGCTGCCCCATGCGGGGGCAGCGCGGACGGCCCCGGCGGGCTCCTACCATCAACAAGTAGAAGCACTACGACGACGAATGATCACCGAAGCGCTCGCCAGGAACGGCTCGAACCACGCCGAGGCCGCGCGCGAGCTCGGATTGTCGAGGCAATCGATCTCATATCTGATCCGGCAGCTCAGACTGGGTTAGCGAGCGGCGTGAAGTCCTCGCGCAGGCACGGCCGGAGAAGCTCCACGATCCGCTCCAGCTCCTCGCGGTCCACCTCGTCGAAGGCCGCGGGCTCGTGGGAATCGAGGTCGAGCACGGCGGCGAGCCCGCCGTCCGCATCGACGACCGGCACGACGATCTCCGAGCGCGCCGCGGAATCGCAGGCGATGTGCCCTGGAAAGGCGCGAACGTCGGGCACCACCTGCGTCCTTCTCTCGCGCGCGGCGGCTCCGCAAACGCCGCGATCGAACGCGATCTCCAGGCAGCCGAGCGGACCCTGATAGGGCCCGACGCGCATCAATCCCGGCGCCACGACACGATAGAAACCGGTCCAACTGGAATAGGGAATCTTCGCGTGCAGGATGCACGCGCTCGACGCCATGGCCGCGATGGGATCGGCCAGACCGGCCAGCACGGATTCCAGTTCTACAAAGACTTCGCGATAAAGCTCTCGTTTTTCTCTGCGGTTCATGGCCGGATTCTAACGATCTTTTTGCCAAACAGTTGACTTTTGACCGCCTCTTTTTGATAATGAGCACGCGCATTCAATGGGGGTTACCCCTTTTTCCCTTTGACAACCAGGAGGCGAGGCGCCAATGGCAGAAACCGAGTCGTCAAACAGAAAGCTCTACACCCTGTCCGAGATCTCCAGTCGGACGGGCATTTCGATGCCCACTCTCCAGCGTTACAAGAAGATGTACCAGTCCCGCATCCCTGCCGAAGGCAAGGGACGCAAGCAGCGCTATCCCGAGGAATCGCTTCCGGTTTTCGAACAGCTTCGCGTCGAGAGCGCGGGCCGGCGCGGGCGTCCGCGCAAGGATGCTTCGGCTCGTCCGGCGGCGGCCACCGCTGCCAAGCGCCGTGGCCGTAAGGCCGCCGCGGCTCCCGCTCCGGCTGTGAAGCGCGGCCGTGGCCGCAAGGCTGCCGCTGCAAAGCC
>JBJMGZ010000587.1:0-3040 GCA_045807605.1 Thermoanaerobaculia bacterium
AGCGCGAGCTTCAGCGTTTCGCTCCCCGGCCGCTGCATGCCGCCGAGGCCGGTGTTGGTGCGGAACTCGACGCTGTCCTCGTAGAGGTCGAAGCCGGTGTCGAGGCCGCCCTTGCCTTGCAGGACGTAGGCCGACACGGCGCCGCCCGTGGCATAGCCCCGTTCCTTGAGGAGCCTGGGAAGGAAGGGCAGATGCTGCGCGTCGAGACGGTAGCCCACGTTGTCCCGCACGCCGTGCACGGCGGGGAGCACGCCGGTCAGGAGCGACGAGTGCGCCGGGAAGGTGAGCGGCGTCGGGCTGTACGCCTTCTCGAAGAGGATGCCGTCCCCGCGCAAGCGATCGATGGCCGGGGTCTCCACGCCGCGGTAGCCGTAGGCGGGCAGGTGGTCGGCGCGCAGGGTGTCGATCGAGATGATCACGACCGGCGTGCCCTCGGGGATGGAGGTCTTGGTGCCGGCGGGGGTACAGGCGGCGAGGAGGAGGAGGAGGAGAAGAAGGACCTCACCCCCTGTCCCCCTCTCCCGTCTCCCACCCAACACCCCTCCCAGGGAGAGGGGGGACGTCACTGGGGTTGCCTTGCCTCCGGCGCAGGCAAGGCGGCTCGATCTGCGTTCCCCCTCTCCCGGTGGGGGGCAGGATGGAGACGGGAGAGGGGGACAGGGGGTGAGGTCTTTCACTTGAGCCCCTCCAACATCCCGCGCGCCTTCCGCACGTCCCCCGCGTACCGCTCGCCCGGCGCTCCGGCCACGAAGCGCTCCAGGGCGGCGCGGGCCTGCTTGGGACGGCCGTGCTGCGCGGCCTTGACGCCGAGGTTCCAGAGGGCGTCCCAGAGGTTGGGCTTGAGGTCCACGGCGCGCTGCCAGGCGTCCAGGGCCTCCCCGGGCTGGCCGAGCTGGTAGAGGGCGACGCCGAGATTGTTCCAGGCGAGCGGCAGGCCGGGCTTCGCCGCGACCGCCTTGCGCGAGAGGTCCCTCGCCTGCTGCCAGTGCCCGAGCCGCAGCTCGATCAGGCCCATCTGCTCCAGCGCCTTGGCGTTGCCGGGATCGTCCGCCAGCACCTTCTGGAGCAGCTCGTACGCTTCCTTCTGCCGGCCGGCTTCCGAGAGGGCGAGGGCCAGCGCGTTGCGCGACTGCGGGTCTCCCGCCTCGGCCATGGGCCGCAGCACTTCCAGGGCCTCCTCCACCCTGCCCTGCTCGGCCAGGGTGAGCCCGAGCTGGCGCAGCAGGGTCTCGGTGGTGACCTTCTCGGCGCGGGCCTTGCGCATCACCTCCAGGGCCTCTCCGATATCGGCGGGAGTACCGCTCTCCAGGAGCGCCTGCGCCAGGAGCGAGCGGCCCAGCGCCATCGCGGGCCGCTCCTTCACCACCTCGCGCGCCAGGGCGACCGCGTCGCCGAGCCGTTTCGCGCCGTAGAGCTCGATGATGCGCAGGATCTTCCGGTCGAGCTGGACCAGGTTCTTCGGATCGTCCTCCGGCCCGTAGGAGGAGCGCGCCGGCGCAGAGCCTGCGAGATAGCCCAGGCTGCGCAGGCGCTGCTCGTCCCCCGTTTTGAGGGTCCCCGGCCGCGGCGGCCAGACCGACTCCGCCGGCAGCTCGGCGATCAGGGCGCGCGCCGCGGGCCGGTCGTCGTCGATCCGGTTCTGCTTCTCCCCCGGGTCTTTCGGCAGGTCGTACAGCTCGGACAGCGGCAGCGCGATCAGCTTGCGCCCCTGGCGCAGCACGCCGCGCAGCGGCGCCCAGCCGCGGCTCAGGTTCGTGGAGAGCGCCTCGAAGTAGCTGACCGGCTCCTGCTTCTCCGGCGGCGCGAGCAGCGAGCGCCCGGGGCGGCTTCCCTGGGGCGCCGGCACCCCGGCGATATCGGCGGCATCGAGCACGGTCGGGAAGATGTCCACATGCCGTGCGGGCCGGCCGTCCCTGCCGGGCTGCACGCCTGGACCCCGGAGGACGAGCGGCACCTTGAGCGTCGCCTCGTAGGCGAAGAGGCCGTGGGTCAGCTCGCCATGCTCGCCGAGCGACTCGCCGTGGTCCGCGGTGACCACCACCAGCGCCTCCTTCACGGCCCCGAGGAGCGGCGCCAGGAAGGAGTCCACTGCCGCGACCTCGCCCAGGTAGGGCTCCTTGGCGTAGCGGGTGGCGAACGGCTCGGGCGGCGAGTACGGAGCGTGCGGGTCGTAGAGGTGGACCCAGAGGAAGCGGGGCTTGCCCTGGTGGTTGATCCCCTGTTGGTGCCACCACTGGAGCGCGGGACCGACGACCTCGTCGCCGCGCCGCTCGGCGAGCTCGAACTCCTCGTCGTCCGAGCCGCGGGTGGTGCGGTCGTCGTAGACCTGGAAGCCGCGGTCGAGGCCGAACTCCGAGTCGAGCGGGTAGGCGCCGACGAACGCCGCGGTGGCATAGCCCGCGCCGCGCAGGACGGTCGCGAGCGTGGGCACGTCCGCGGACAGGCGGAAGCCGCTGTTTTCCCGCACGCCGTGCTGGAACGGATAGAGCCCGGTCAGGATGTTGGTGTGGGACGGCAGCGTGACGACATTGTGGGCGTGGGCGTTGGTGAACACCCGGCCCTGCGCGGCCAAGCGGTCGAGCACGGGGGTCTGCACCCGGCTGTTGCCCGCGAAGCCGAGGGCATCGGCGCGGAGGGTGTCGATGGTGATCAGGAGAATATCCGGGGGAGCCGGGTGGCTGGCGGGCGCTGCCGCGGAAAGGATGACAAGGACGGCAAGGACACCAAGGACGGCAGGGACGGCTCGCATGCGCTCTGGATTGTAGCGGAGGGGGGGCGGTTGATCCCGTCCCCCTCTCCCCCGTGCCGGGGGAGAGGGAGTTTCACCGCCCCTTGCAGAACCTACCGAAACCGCAGCGTGGCGCCCGCGCGGAACACGCGCGGGCTCAGGGTCTCGTTGACGTCGTACGTGCGGCTGCCGGCCCGGGAGTTGCGCTCGATCTGCAGGACCGTGTCCTGGTTGGTCAGGTTGAAACCGTCCAGGCTGAGGGTCAGCCGCGTCTCGCCGAAGGTGAAGTCCTTGTCGGCGTGCGCGTTGAAG
>JBJMGZ010000588.1:0-5688 GCA_045807605.1 Thermoanaerobaculia bacterium
TGGGATCCGCCCCGGACGCCGAGGTGCTGGCCGTCATCGCCCAGATCCGGCTCGGAGGGCCGGTGGCGCGGGAGCCGCTGCGCACGGCGGAATACCGCCAGATCGTCGCGGTGGAGCGCGAGACGCCGGGCGAGCTGCCGCCGGCCGCGGGCGACTTCTTCGCCCGGGAGGCCGTGCCGGACGGCGGACCGGTGCCGAAGATCGCGCGCCTGGTCCTCATCCCCAAGCTGCGGGAGGTGCGCGTCCAGATCGGCTTCACCCGCCTGGAGCCGGTCATGCCGGACCTGGAGGGGGAGTTCGACCTGGAAGTCCAGTCGGCTCCGCTCGCCCTGACGCAGGACTGGCTGCCGGCGGCGGAAGTGCGCGGCGAAGGTGTGTTCCTTCAGCTCGACGAGGCGGCGGTGTGGGATTGGGAGCGCAGACCCGAGGTGCTGGCGCGGGAGCGCGAGCTGCAGGCCGGCTACCGCGACTGGCTCGGGACGCTCAAGGGAGACAAGGCGCCGCCGTTTCCCGGCGCGCGCTTCTATCTCCTCCACTCGCTCGCCCACCTGCTGATCTCGGCCACCTCGCTCGAATGCGGCTACGCGGCAAGCGCAATCCGCGAACGCATCTACTGCGCGCCGGCCGATGCCGAAACGCCCATGGCGGCCATCCTCCTCTCCACCGGCAGCCCGGGGACGGAGGGGACCCTGGGTGGATTGGTGGAGCAGGGGAGGAACCTGGGACGCCACCTGCGGCGGGCACTGGAGCTGGGCAGGCTCTGCTCCAACGATCCGGTCTGTGCCGGGCATTCGCCCCAGAAGGACTACTCCGAGAGGCACCTCGAAGGCGCCGCCTGCCACGGCTGCCTGTTCATCGCCGAGTCTTCCTGCGAGCGATTCAATCGCTACCTGGATCGGTCGCTGGTGATACCGATTTTGGGTCGGCCGTCGGACCTGGCATTTTTCGATCCGCAGATCCGCTTGGAGTGAGTCGCATTGAGAGATGGATCGTTCTACGCTGCGTAGACCCCTCTACCCGTTGGGTAGAGCGAGGCCTTCCACCGCCTTAAGAGCCTCTCAGACGGTTCAAGACAGACCTAAGTCGGTACCTGCATGGTACCGACCTCGCACGCTTCGGTGATCTAGCCGCTGAATTTCCCTAGACTTCCCTGAAGTGGCCCATCCGAATTGCCTGAGGCTACCGCTGGCTTCCCACGAAGTTGAAATTGACCCCTTGACAACCAGAATTCTGGTCCATTAGGATACCGACAGTTCGACGGAAGCCACTTACGGCTCCGTATAATCCTCGAAAGAGGAAGGAGAGATTCAGATGGCACGCGTACCGCTGTACATGAACGAAGTGAATGGTTGGGAGAAGGTCAGCACGTCGGTGTCCGCAAACCCGGCCGATCTCGGCCACCTGCTGGACCACAACGGGCAACTCGGGACGAAGGCCGCGCGGATGAGGGCCTTGAGCGCGGAGCAGGCCCTGCTCACGGCCCGCAAGCAGGTCGTCACCGCCGAGATGCAGACGCTGTTCCGCGAGGGGCAGACCCTGCTCGACTACATCCAGACCGGAGTGCGGCAGCACTACGGCCTGGGCAACGAGAAGCTGGTCGAGTTCGGGCTGCAGCCGACCCGCAGCAAGGCCCGGGCCGCGAAGACGGAGCCTCCGCCTCCGGCTCCGGAAAAGGCCGCTCCTGATTCTGCGCAGTAGCCCGTCAGTTGTCCGTCGTCAGAGAGGGGGCGTGCTGCCAGGCGCCCCCTCCCTTTTTCCTCCAGGGATTCACGGTTCGCCGATCATGCGGCGCTCCACGAGCATGGCGTCGCCGTAGGAGTAGAAGCGGTAGCCCTCGCGGATCGCTTCTTCATAGGCGGCCAGGACGCGCTCGCGGCCGGCGAAGGCGGAGACCAGCATGAGCAGCGTCGAGCGGGGGAGGTGGAAGTTGGTCAGGAGCACGTCCACGACACGGAAGCGGAAGCCGGGGGTGATGAAGAGCTCGGTCGAGCCGCTGCCGGCTTCCCCTCCGGAGGACTCCAGCGTCCGCACCACGGTCGTGCCCACGGCCACGATCCGGCCGCCGCTCTCCCGGGTGCGGCGGATCGCCTCCGCCGTCTCCTCGCCCACCTCGTAGCGCTCGCGGTCCATGCGGTGGTCCTCGACTCGCTCGGCCGAGACCGGTTTGAACGTGCCGATCCCGACGTGGAGCGTCACCCGGGCGATGCCGATGCCGGCGGCGGCGATCTCCTCCAGGAGCTCCTCCGAGAAGTGCAGGCCGGCGGTGGGCGCCGCGATGGCTCCGGGCGTGCGGGCGAACACGGTCTGGTAGCGCTCGCGGTCCGAGGCTTGGTCCGGACGGTGAATGTAGGGCGGGAGCGGGACGTGCCCCAGGCGGTCGAGGTGCGGCTCCACGGGCTCGGAGAAGCGCAGACGGTAGCGGTCCTCCCGCTTGGCTACGACTTCCGCGGAGAGGCCGTCGAAGGTGATCTCGGCGCCCGGACGGGCGCGGCGGCCGGGGCGGACGAGGGCCTCCCACTCGCGGTCTGCGAGCTTTTCGACCAGCAGGACCTCCATCCGTCCCTCCCCGCGGTGGCCGTAGAGGCGAGCGGGGATCACGCGCGTGTCGTTCAGGACGAGCAGGTCGCCGGCGCGCAGCAGCCCGGGCTGCCTGGGCAGGTCGCGGACCCGGCGGTGCCGGTCCGGCCCCTCGGCGTCGAGCACCAGCAGGCGGCTCTCGCCGCGCGGCGCGGGCTCCTGGGCGATGCGCTCCTCGGGCAGGTGGTAGTCGAAGTCGCGGGTCAGCAAGGCCGATCAACCGGTAGCGGGCGTCACCCGGCTGAGGACTCCCCGGGCGACCGCCAGCGCCACCAGCATGAGCGCGCCGGCCGTCCAGAATGGCCAGGCGACGCCCACCCTGCCGAAGATCCAGGTGCCGGTGACCGGGCCGAGCGTGCGGGCAAGGGCTCCGAACGAGCGCGACAGGCCGATCGTGCTCCCCTGGGACTCGGGGTCGGTGATCTGGCTCAGCAGGGAGAGGGTCGAGGGGTTGTGCACGCCCGAGCCCACGGCGAGCAGCAGCAGGCTCGCCAGCAGCAGGCCGAGGCTCGGCCAGGCCGGCAGGATGGCCAGACCCGCCGCCATCAAGGCAATACCGCCCAGGATCAGCCGCCGCTCGCCGAAGCGCCGGATCAGCCGGCCCAGCAGCCCGCCCTGCACCACCACCAGCACCACGCCCACGAAGACGAAGAGGAGCGACGTCCGGTGCTCGTCGAAATGGAGCCGGTGCTGGCAGTAGAGGGCGAGCGTCGCCTCGAACAGGGAGAAGCAGAACATCACCAGGAAGAACAGCACCATCAGCCCGCGCAGCGGCGCGTTGCGCCACATGCGCTCGAAGCTGGCGCGGTCCACCCAGGGCTGGGACTGGCGGCGCTCGCGGACCTCCCGCGGCAGCGATTCGGGCAGCCAGAGGAGGGCGAACAGGAAGTTGATCCCCGACAGGGCCGCGGCGGTCAGCGGCACGGCCCGCGGGCCGTACGGCGTGAGCGACAGGATGCTGCCGAGCGCCGGGCCGAGCACGAAGCCGATGCCGAAGGCCGCTCCCACCAGCCCCATGGCTTTCGCCCGGGTGCCGGCCGTCGAGACGTCCGCCATGTAGGCCTGGGCGATGCTGTAGTTCGACGCGGCCACCCCGGCCAGCGAGCGCGCCACCACCAGCATGGAGAACGAGCCGGCCAGCGCGAACATCAGGTGCGCCGCGGCGCTGCCGAAGATCGAGGCGAGCATCACCGGCCGCCGGCCGATGCGGTCGGAGAGCCAGCCGAGGAGCGGCGAGAACAGGAGCTGGGCCAGGCTGTACGAGGAGAAGAGCAGGCCGACCTCGGCGGGCGAGGCGTGCAGCTTCTGGGCGTAGAACGGCAGCAGCGGGAGGATCATCCCGAACCCGATCAGGTCGAGGAGGATCGTCACGAAGACGGTGGTGGAGGCCCGGCGGCCGGCAGGCGCGCTCACGAGGGCGGGAGCATAGCAGGTCGGTCGGCGCGGCTCTCCGGGCCGAGCCTGGCCAGGTCGAGCCGGGCCAGATCGAGCCGGGGATCGAGGAAGTCCCGCAGGCCGTCCGCCAGCAGGTTGAACCCGATGACGGTGACGGCCAGGGCCGCGCCTGGGAACGTGGCGATCCACCAGCCCTGGCTCAGCGCCTCGCGGCCTTCGGCGACCATGTTCCCCCAGGTCGGCGTGGGCGGCTGGATGCCCAGGCCGAGGAAGGAGAGCGCGGACTCCAGCAGGATCAGGTTGCCGATCAGCAGGGTGGCCCGGACCAGGATCGGCGTGAGCGCGTTGGGGAGCAGGTGGCGCAGGAGGATCTTCATCGGCGTCTGGCCGATGGCCCGGGCCGCGACCGCGAACTCGCGCCGGGCGAGCCCCTGGACCTCGGCGCGCGTCAGCCGGCAGATCCCCGTCCACGTGACCGAGCCCAGGATCAGGATCATGGCTCCCGTGCCCGGGGAGAAGAGCGCGGACAGCAGGATCATCAGGAAGAGGAAGGGGAACGAGATGATGGCGTCCACCGTGCGCATGAGCAGCGCGTCGGCGAGCGGCCCCCCCAGGGCCGCGGCCGAGCCGACGGCCACGCCCAGGGTCAGGGCCAGCGCCATCGAGAGCAGCCCCACGCCGAGCGACACCCGGGCGCCGTAGAGCACCCGCGTCCAGAGATCGCGGCCGAACTTGTCCGTGCCCAGCAGGAAGACCCGGCGGTCGGCGACGCCGCCGGCGGTGAGGTTGAGGACTTGGTCCTCGCGCAGGACCTCCCGGCGGCCGAGGCGCTCCAGGACCAGGCCATTTCCGTCCAAGCCGTCCGCGGTGCGCTCGACGCGGTCGGCCAGCCGCCAGCGGCCGTCGGCCAGGTGCACGGCCGCGAGGACCGTCCCCGGCGGGAGGTAGCGGGCCGCCACCGGATCGAGCTGCTCGGAGGGACCGTAGGGGGACAGCAGCGGCGCCGCCAGGGCGGCGAGCAGGACGAGGCCGGTGATCCCGATCCCCCAGCGGAGGCTGCCCGGCAACCGCTTGCTACTCATCGCGGACCCTCGGGTCGGCCAGGGCATGGAGCACGTCCGCCATCAGGTTGGCGGCCAGCACCATGACGGCGCTGAACGCCGTGGTGGCGAGGACCAGCGGGTAGTCGCGGCTCAGGATCGCATCGAAGGTGAGGCGCCCGATCCCCGGCCAAGAGAAGACGACCTCCATGATGAGGGCGCCGCTCAGCAGCGACACGAGCGAGAGCGCCATCACCTGGATCAGCGGCGGCAGCGCGTTGCGCAGGGCATGCACCCAGACTACCCGCCGCTCGGAGATCCCCTTGGCGCGCGCCGCCCGGATGTACTCCTGGCCCAGGACGTCCAGCAGGCTGCCGCGGACGAAGCGCGCCTGCTCGCCGCAGGTGGACAGGCCCAGGACCATGCCGGGCAGGAGGAGGTGGCGCAGGACGTCCAGGACGCGGCCGGCCGGGGTCAGATCCTCGGCGCCCACGGAGCGCAGGTAGCCGGGTGGCAGGACCGGCCAGATCAGGGAGAAGAGCAGGATCGCCATCAGGCCGAACCAGAAGACCGGCTGCGAGTAGAGGAGGAGCGAGACGACCCGGATCGCATGGTCGACGGCCGAGCCGGGGCGCCGCGCGGCGGCGATGCCCAGGGCCAGGCCCGCGACCTGCTC
>JBJMGZ010000589.1:0-7523 GCA_045807605.1 Thermoanaerobaculia bacterium
TTGCACGGCCCTCCTCGTCTTCTTTCTGGCTCTGAGCGCGATGCCTGCCCTGGCAGCTGCCAAGGTGCCCGATCCGTCGGCTCCCGGCCTGTCCGGCAGCCAGCGTCTGCAGGCGCTTCTCGACCGCGTCCGTCTGGAGCAGCAGAAGCTCAAGACCATGGAGGCCCGCTTCGTCCAGCACCAGGAGAGCGCCATGCTGGCCGCGCCCGAGGAGTCCACGGGCGTCTTTTCCTATGCCGCGCCCGACCGGGTGCGCTGGGAGTACCAGCAGCCCAGCCCGATCACGGTCGTCATCCAGGGCGACCAGATGACCACCTGGTACCGCGACCTGCGCCGCGCCGACCTGGTCAAGGTGGGGCGCTACTCGAACCAGGTGCTCAAGTACCTGGGCGCCAGCGGCAACATGCAGACGCTGCTCGACTACTTCACCGTGAAGCTCGCCATGCCCGGGAAGAAGGGCGATCCCTACCGCCTGGAGCTGGTGCCGCGCTATGCCCGCATCTCCAAGCGGCTCAAGTCGATGACCATCTGGATCGACCCCGAGGTCTTCTTCCCGACCCGCATGCGCTACATCGAGGCCGACGGCGACACGACGAACTACGAGTTCCGCGACCTCAAGAAGAACGCCCCGATCCCCGCGGACCGCTTCGTGCTGAAGCTGCCCAAGGAGGTCCAGACCCGCGTCATCGACCTCGGCGAGGGCAAGCAGGGCAAGGAGCCGAAGAGCCGGCCTTGAAGGCAAGGAGAATGTAGGGGAGGGGCTTGCCCCCTCCCGGGCGGGGGAAGGCTTCGCTCGGCGATCTGCCTGAACTGGAGCTTCCGCCCTCCCGGGAGGGGTCAAGCCCCTCCCCTACATCCTGAAAAAGCACGCATGCCTCTCTCTTTCCAAACCCTTGCCACCACCGGCCGCGCGCGCCGGGGCCGCCTCGCCACGCCCCACGGCGTGATCGAGACCCCGGCGTTCATGCCCGTGGGCACGCTCGGCGCGGTCAAGGGGGTCACCCCGCAGGAGCTGGCCGCGGCCGGCGCCTCGGTGATGCTCTCCAACCTCTATCACCTCGCCCTGCGCCCCGGCGTGGACACGGTCGAGCGCCTCGGCGGCATCCACGCCTTCACCGGCTGGCGGGGGCCGATCCTCACCGACAGCGGCGGCTTCCAGGTCTTCAGCCTGGAAGGGCTGCGCAAGGTGGACGACGGCGGCGTCTCGTTCCGCAGCCATCTCGACGGCTCCCCCCTGCGTTTCACCCCGGAAGGAGTGGTCGACCTCCAGGCGAGGATGGGGGTCGACGTCGCCATGGTGCTCGACGAATGCCCGCCCTGGCCGATCGAGCGGGATGTCGCGGAAGCTTCCTGGAAGAGGACGCTCGCCTGGGCCAGGAGGGCGCGGGAGGCCAGCCAGGCTGGCGGCCTGTTCGGCATCGTCCAGGGGAGCGTCTTCCCGGACCTGCGCCAGCAGGCGGCCGGGGAGCTCGCGCAGGTGGACTTCGACGGCTACGCGATCGGCGGGGTGAGCGTCGGAGAGCCGGCCGGGGAGCGCCGCGCCGTGGTCGAATGGACGGCCCCGGCCCTGCCCGAGGGCAAGCCGCGTTATCTCATGGGCGTCGGCTACCCGGAGGACATCCTGCACGCCGTAGCCCAGGGGGTGGATCTCTTCGACTGCGTGCTGCCGGCGCGCAACGCCCGCCATGGAGTGCTGTTCACCCGCGACGGCGTGCTGCGCATCAAGAACGCGCGCTACAAGGACGACCCGCTGCCGCTCGATCCGCGGTGCGGCTGCCCGGCCTGCGCGCGCACCTCGCGGGCCTTCCTGCACCACCTGACGCGCGCCGGCGAGCTCACCGCGGCGGTGCTGGGGACCCTCCACAACCTGCGGTTTTACCTTGACTTCATGGGGGAGATCCGGCAATCTATCGAACTCGGTACGTTCGAGGACCTGGCGGCGAGGCTCGCCTCCCAATCGATCGAGCCCGCGCGCGGGCTCGAGTCGCTGGCGCCGGTCACCTTCGATCCCCACGACCAAGCGAGGTCTTGACGCAGGCCCGATTCCTGCGGAGTGTGCACATATGATCCCGATCCTGGCCTTTCAGGGCGCCACCAGCCAGAGCCCCTGGCTCATCATGGTGCCCTACCTGTTCATCGCGGTGATCTTCTACTTCCTGCTCATCGCGCCCATGCGCAAGCGGCAGAAGGCGCTCTCCCAGATGGTCGAGGGCCTCAAGAAGGGGGACCGCATCGTCACCAGCGGCGGCATCTACGGCGAGATCGCCGGCCTCGACGGGGACACCGTGATCCTGAAGGTCGCCGACAACGTCAGGATCAAGCTCGCCAAGTCGGCGATCGCCGGCCTCGAGAAAGAAGGGGAAACGTCAAAATGAAAGGCAGCAATCTGCTCTGGCGCGGGGTGCTGATCCTCGCGATCCTCGTGACCTCCGTGGTCGTCGCCTGGCCGCTCGACAAGAAGATCCACCTGGGGCTCGACCTCCAGGGCGGCATGCACCTGGTGCTCCAGGTGCACACCGAGGACGCCCTGCGCGCCGAGACCGACTCCGACATGGACCGCATCGTCAAGCTCGCGGAGGAGGAGGGGGCGACCGGCCTGCAGGCCCGCCGCACCAGCGATTCGCGCTTCGAGATCTCGGCGCCGACGCCGGACGCGCTGGACAAGGTGGCGAGCGTCGCCGAGTCGAAGCGCTTCACCGGCCGCGACGCCCGCTGGCAGGTCACCGGCCGCGGCAACGGCCGCATCGGCTTCGCCATGACCGAGGCCGAGGTCAAAATGGTGCGCAACTCGGCCGTGAACCAGGCCAAGCAGACGATCGACAACCGCATCAACGCCTACGGCGTGGCCGAGCCGAACATCGCGGTGACCGACAACTACCGCATCGCGGTCCAGCTCCCCGGCGTGGACGACCCGGAGCGCGTGCGCAACCTGATCAAGAACACGGCGTTCCTGGAGTTCCGCATCGTCGAAAGCGGCCCGGCGCCGACGCGCGAGGAGCTCCTCAAGGCGAGCGGCGGGCGCCTGCCGGACAATCTCGAGATCCTCGAGGGCGACCTGCTCGACCCGAGCGGCAACGACATCGGCAACCAGTACTACGCGGTGCAGAAGCGGCGCACGGTCACCGGCCGCGACCTCAAGAACGCACGCCCCAGCCTGGGCCAGTTCAACCGGCCGATCGTCCAGTTCTCCCTCACCCCCACGGGCTCCGACGCCTTCGGCGAGCTGACCGGCAACAACATCGGCCGGCCCATGGCGATCGTCCTCGACGGCCGGGTGGAGTCGGTCGCGGTGATCCGCGCGCGCATCACGGACGAGGGCATCATCGAGGGCGACTTCACGCAGCAGGAGGTCCAGGACCTCGCCACGGTGCTCAAGTCCGGCGCCCTGCCCGCCGGCATCACCACCCTGGAGGAGCGCACCGTCGGACCCTCGCTCGGCCGCGACTCGATCGAGAAGGGCGTCCTCGCGGGCATGGTGGGCACGGCGCTGGTGGTGCTCTACATGCTCATCATCTACAACCTGAGCGGCTTGAACGCCGTCGCCGCCCTGGCGCTCAACATCGTGCTGCTGTTCGGCGGCCTGGCGGCCTTCGGGGCGAACCTCACGCTGCCCGGCATCGCCGGCATCCTGCTGACCATCGGCATGGCGGTGGACGCCAACGTGCTCGTCTTCGAGCGCATCCGCGAGGAGCTGCACGCCGGCCGCACCATCCGCTCGTCGATCGACCAGGGCTTCGAGAAAGCGCTGTCCTCGATCGTCGACGGCAACGTGACCACCCTGATCGCGGCGGCGTTCCTGTTCCAGTTCGGCACCGGCCCCATCCGGGGCTTCGCCGTGACCCTGTTCATCGGCCTCGTCGCCTCGATGTTCACGGCCGTGTACGTGAGCCGCTGGCTGTTCGATTTCGTCCTGTCCCGCTGGCGCGTCCAGCGGCTCTCGATCTGAGACCCGATCCAAGGAGCATGCGATGGAGATCCTTCGCGACACGCATATCGATTTCATGAAGTACCGGAAGTTCTGGATCGTCGTCTCGCTGATCCTGGTGCTGATCGGGCTCTTCTCGATCTTCGTGCACGGCAACCTGAACGTGGGCGTGGACTTCGCGGGCGGCACCCAGATGAACCTGCAGTTCACCGAGCAGCCGCAGGTCGACCGCCTGCGCACCGTGCTCGAGGGCGCGGGCCTGGACGAGTTCACGATCCAGCGCTTCGGCGAGGAGGACGAGAACGAGGTCATGGTGCGCACCCGCCTGAGCAAGGGCGAGGAGCAGGGGAGCCGCGCCAAGGTCGAAGCCGCCCTCGACCGCGAGCTCAACCCGGGCCACACCGGCAAGCCGGACGTCAACCGGATCGGCGCCGACACGCTCGCCGCCCTCCTGGTGCAGGCCGATCCGGACCACCTCGGCCCGGCCGGCGCGGCGCGCTACAAGCAGACCGCGGAGAAGATCCTGGACCAGCGCCGCAAGGCCGGCCTGTTCACCTCCTGGGGCCAGCTCGCCGGCCTCGGCGGCCTGTCGCAGGCGGGCCTGCAGGCGCTGCAGCAGCGCGCCGCGCTGGGCAACTTCGCCGTGCTCGGCGTCGAGAGCGTCGGCCCGCAGGTCGGCGAGGAGCTGCGCATGCAGGGCTTCTACGCGGTGCTGCTCTCCCTGGTCGGCATGCTGATCTACATCTGGCTGCGCTTCGAGCTGCGCTTCGGCGTGGGCGCGATCATGGCCTGCGTCCACGACGTGCTGGTCACGCTCGGCCTGTTCGCGATCTTCGGCTTCGAGTTCAACCTGACCACGATCGCGGCTTTCCTGACCCTGATCGGCTACTCGGTCAACGACACGGTGGTGATCTTCGACCGCATCCGCGAGAACATGCGCAAGACTCGCCGCAAGCCGCTGATCGACGTCATGAACGAGAGCATCAACCAGACGCTGTCGCGCACCCTGCTGACCGGCGGCTCGACGCTGCTCGTCCTGGCGGCGCTGCTCTGGCTGGGCGGCGACGTGATCCGCGGCTTCGCGTTCGTGATGCTGGTGGGCATCCTGGTGGGCACCTACTCGTCGATCTACGTGGCGAGCCCGTTCGCGCTCCTCTGGGAGCAGTGGTTCGGGAGCGGCGCCAGGGCGCAGAGCGCCGGCCGCGCGAGCGAGACCCCGGCGCGCAGTTGATCCCATTCCCCCTCTCCCCAACCCTCTCCCCCGTGCCGGGGGAGAGGGGGCTTGGACTTTCTGCGTAACAATCTGCGTTAGACTCAACAACCCGGAGCAAACCCGTTTCCCCCTCCGGGCCCCTTGACTCATGGCGCCGGCCCGCACTTTCGCTGCTCCCGTGCTCCCGGCACGGGCGACGCGCGTGGAGGACGTCTTCTCCACGCTCGCGGCCCACGGCCGCCGCTTCGATCCCCAGTTCCTCGCCAAGGTCTACGAGTTCTCGCGGGAGATGCACAAGGACCAGCTCCGCCGCTCCGGCGAGCCGTACCTGATCCATCCGCTCAACGTCGCCTGGCTCCTCGCCGACTTGAACTTCGACCAGACCTGCGTCGCCGTCGGCCTCCTCCACGACGTGCTGGAGGACACGCTCACCACCCGCGAGGTGCTGGAAAAGGAGTTCGGGACCGAGATCGCCGAGCTCGTGGACGGCGTCACCAAGATCGGCCGCCACGAGTACGTGCGCCGCGACGAGGCCCAGGCCGAGACCTTCCGCAAGATGATCCTGGCCTCGGCCAAGGACATCCGCGTCATCCTGGTCAAGCTCGCCGACCGCCTGCACAACATGCAGACCCTGGAGCCGCTCACCCCCGAGTCGCGGCGCCGCATCTCGCGCGAGACGCTGGAGATCTACTCGCCCATCGCGCACCGGCTGGGCATGGCCAAGGTCAAGGGCGACCTGGAAGACCTGGCCTTCTTCTACCTCTGGCCGCACCAGTTCGGCGAGCTGCACTCGAAGATCGCCGAGAAGATGAAGCAGATGGAGCGCGACACGCAGCGCATCCGCGAGCGCCTCGCCCGCAGCCTCGACGAGGCCGGCATCGACGCCGAGATCAGCTTCCGGGTCAAGCGCTACTACTCCATCTTCCAGAAGCTGCAGCGCCAGGGGGTCGACATCGACCAGCTCTACGACTACCTGGCCTTCCGCATCGTCACGGTCAACCTGCGCGACACCTACGCCGGGCTCGGCGTGGTCCACCAGAACTGGCGCCCGATCCCGGGCCGGTTCAAGGACTACATCGCCATGCCCAAGCCCAACCTCTACCAGTCGCTGCACACCACGGTCGTGGGCGAGCGCGGCCAGCCGTTCGAGGTGCAGATCCGCACCCGCGAGATGGACCTGATCGCGGAAGAGGGGATCGCGGCGCACTGGCGCTACAAGGAGGGCCGGCTGGAGGCGCGCGGCAGCGGCGGGGACGACCAGAACATCCTCTGGCTGCGCCAGCTCCTGGAGTGGCAGAAGGAGGTGCAGGACCCGCGCACCTTCCTCACCACGCTCAAGGTCGACCTCTACCCGGACGAGGTCTACGTGTTCACGCCCAAGGGGGACGTGCTCTCGTTCCCGCGCGGCGCCACGCCGCTCGACTTCGCCTACAAGGTGCACACCGACCTCGGCCACCACTGCGCGGGGGCGCGGCTCAACGGCCGGCTGGTGCCGCTGCGCACGGCGCTCCAGAACGGCGACATGGTGGAGATCGTCACCAACGCGAGCCGCAATCCGAGCCGCGACTGGCTGAACTTCGCCACCACCTCGCGCGCCAAGAGCAAGATCCGGCAGTGGCTCAACACGCAGCAGAAGCAGCGCGCCATGGAGATCGGCCGGCGGCTGCTCGAAAAGGAGCTGCGCAAGTTCGGCGTGACGCTCAGGAAGTTCCTCGACGATCCGGCGCTCGCCACCTACCTGCACGACGAGGGGCTGTCGAAAGCCGACGACCTCTACAGCCGCCTGGGCTTCGGCAAGGCGGAGACGCGGCACGTGCTGGCGCGGGTGCTGGGCGAGGAGAAGCTGGCCGAGCCCGAGGAGAAGCCGGGCCGCATCCGCCAGGCGGTGAGCAAGATCCTGCCGTTCGGCCCCGGGCCGATCACGGTCAAGGGGCAGGGCGACATGCTGGCCTACCTGGCGAAGTGCTGCAACCCGCTGCCGGGCGAGGACATCGTGGGCTACGTGACGCGCGGGCGCGGGGTCTCGGTGCACTCGACCCACTGCCCGAACGTGCAGAACCTGCTCTACAACCCGGAGCGCGAGATCGAGGTGCAGTGGGACCAGCGGCGGGACGACGTCTACCAGGTCTCGCTGATGATCGAGACCGCGGACCAGCCGGGCATGCTGGCGCGGCTGACGGAGACGATCACGAAGGTGGGGAGCAACATCACGCAGATCGAGGCGGAGACGCACGAGACCGGGCGCGCCTCGATCGGCGTCGTCTGCCAGCTCCGCGACCGCAAGCACCTCGACCGCCTGCTGAAAGAGGTCCGCTCGATCAGCGGCGTCTTCCGCGTCTACCGCCGCATGGACGGCGGCAAGCTGGCGGAAGCGAACTAGAGGGC
>JBJMGZ010000590.1:0-22616 GCA_045807605.1 Thermoanaerobaculia bacterium
CCGTGCGCAGGATGGGATGGCGGTCGATCAGGACGTTCCAGGCGCGCTCGAACCGTGCGAGGTCGACCGCCCCGCCCAGGGTCCAGACCCCCTGCTCCAGGTACGGCGAAGCCCCCGGGGTCAGCAGCGCGTGAAAAAGCATCCCCTGCTGGACCGGCGAGAGCGCGTAGAGGTCCTCGATGTTGTCCTTGCCGCCGGGGACGGCCTGCGGGGTGGCTGCGCTCACGTCTCTTCCACCCCGCCGAGGAGGGAGGCCAGCTCTCCCGCCTCGAGCTCCACCGTCGCAAACCGGCTTGCGGCGCGCTCCTGCGGTTCGTCTGCCGGCACGGCGCCGTCCGCCTGCCCGCGCTCGCACAGCAGCCGCGCCAAGCCATCGATGGTCTGCTGCTGGAAGAGGTCGCGGACCTCGAGCGGAAAGCCGGCCTCGCAGAGGCGCATGGCGATCCGGAGGCTGAGGATGGAGTCCCCTCCCAGGTCGAAGAAGTTGTCGTAGACGCCCACGGGGCTGACCCGCAGCGCCGCGCTCCAGATCCCCGCGAGCACCTCTTCGACGACGTTGCGCGGGGCGACGAAGCTCCCCTCGCGCAGGGATCGGCTCCTCTGCGGCGACGGCAGGGCGCGCCGGTCCACCTTGCCGTTGCGGGTCAGCGGCAGGCTGTCAAGCAGGACGAGCGCCGAGGGGACCATGTACTCGGGCAGCCGCGCCGAGAGGACGGCGCGCAGCTCCGGCACCAGCCGCCGGGCGAGGGCCCCGAGAAGAGGGTCGTTGGCGTAGCGGCTCCAGGGCTGCGCCCCGGCAGCTTCGCCAGGCACCGGCGCCAGGTGATCGGGCAGGCGCAGAGGCGCCTTGCGCCCGGCGCCGCCGCCTACTCCGAAACGCCGGCCGAAGATCGCGATGAAGGAGCCATCCATCTCCTGGCCCGAGCAGCGCAGCTCGAGCTCGCGGTCCGATTCCGCGGCGAGCAGCCACAGGTCGTGCGGATCGAGCCCTCGGCCGCCGCAGTCCGCCGCGGCCTTCCTCACCTGACCCGCCGTTGTCTGCCCCTGGCGTTGCGCCGTCAGGCGGACCGCCGCGAGAGCCCCGAGCACGCGCGGGTTGGCGATGTCGTACAGCCCCACCGGCCGCTCGCTCTCCCGCAGCAGCATGCGCAGGTCGGCGAGGCTCTGGCGCTCCCGCCGCCAGTCCAGCCAGTGGATCTCCTCGTCCTGTCTCTCCTGCGTTTCGACGTGGAGGATCGCCTGGTAGCGGAACTGCGTGAGCTCGTTGTGCGCGCGCCCGCGCTTGAGGCGGATCTCCACCTGGCTGATCCGCGGCACATACCGCTGCAGCGCGAAGAAGAAGGCGGGCGCGATGGCCAGCTCGTTCTCCTGCCAGCGGCCGATCCAGGCCCGCCGGCGAAGCTCCTCGACCGGCAGCGCATCCTCCGCCTTGTGGAGCTCGACCCCCACGTGGAAAGCGTCGAGCAACGGCAGGCTGCGCACGTCGCCGACGAAGATGAAGCCGCCGGCCGCGACCGCCTCCACGGCGCGCTCCAGGACGGCTACGACCTCGTCGACGCCCGGCAGGTACTGGCAGACCGAGTTGATGACCACGGCGTCGAGGGAGCCCGGCGCGATGCCCGCGAAGTCCCCGGCCAGCCTGCGCTCGAGGACGACCTGCGGCAGCGCTCCTCCGAGCCGTTGCCCGAGCTGGTCCAGGGCGGTCTGCGAGAAGTCGGTCGCCACGTAGCGCGAGCACTGCGGCGCCACCCGCGAGAGGACGAGGCCGCTGCCGCAACCGATCTCCAGCACGCTACGGGGCTGCCAGGCGAGGATGCCCTCCGCGGTGTCGGCCAGCCACTCCTCGATCTCTTCCCCGGGGATCGGCTGGCCGCTGTAGCTGCTGGCCCACCAGAAGGTGTTGAATCCGGCATCCGCGGCGGCGCCCTGCCGGCCGAAGGTCTCTTCGTAGAGCTCGTGCCAGCGCGCGACCTGGTCGCTGGCCAGCGATGCCGCGGGAACCTCCGTCCAGCGGCGCTCGGTCTGCGGCCGCACGTAGGCGATCAGGCGCTTGCTGCCGGGCTCGTCCTCCCAGGCCGCCACCGCGGCCTCGCGCACGCCCGGATGCTCCGCCAACGCGGCCTCGATCTCTCCCAGCTCCACCCGGAAGCCCCGGATCTTGATCTGGCCGTCGTCGCGGCCGAGGAACACGATCGCGCCGTCCGGAAGGGAACGGGCTCGATCGCCCGTGCGGTAGAGCCGGGCGCCCGGGCGGCCGCTGACGGGGTCGGGGATGAACCGCTCGGCCGTGAGCTCGGCGCGGTTCAGGTAGCCGCGGGCGAGACCCTCGCCGCCGAGGTACAGCTCGCCCGCGACGCCGATGGGGAGAGGCCGCAGCAGGGAGTCCAGGATGTAGGCCCGGGTGTTCGCGATCGGGCGGCCGATCGGCACCGGCTCGCCGGGAGCGCCCGGCGTCGAGACGGGATGGCAGCACGCGAAGGTCGTGCACTCGGTCGGCCCGTAGCCGTTGATCAGCCGGCAGCCCGGCAGCTCGCGCAACACCTTCTCGACGTGGGGCGGCGACAGCACGTCGCCGCCGGCGAGCAACTGGCGTACCGGACGCAGGTCCGCCAGCCGTTCATCCACCATCAGGTGGAAGAGGCCGGCCGTCAGCCAGAGCGTGCTCACTTCCTCGTCCGCCAGGGTCTGCCCCAGGAGCGGCAGGTCCGGTGTCTGCGCGGGCAGGATCGCCAGCCGCCCGCCGTTGAGCAGGCAGCCCCAGATCTCGAAGGTCGAAGCGTCGAAGGCGACGGGAGCGAGCTGCAGCACGACCTCTGCCGGGCCCAGGTCCGCGTAGCCGATCCCGCGCACGAGCCGCACCACGCTGCGATGGGTGACCCCGACGGCCTTGGGCTCCCCCGTCGAGCCCGAGGTGTAGAGCACGTAGGCCAGGTTCTCCGCAAGAGCCCCGCCGGACGGGTTCTCGCGGCTCGCCGCCGAAAACCGCTCGGGCAGGGCGTCGAGGCACAGCACCGGAGCGCCGCTGTTGGCGGGCAGATGGTCCGCGAGCCCGGTGCGGGTCAGGATCGCGGTCGCGCGCGCATCCGCGAGCAGGACGGCCCGGCGCTGCGGCGGGTCGCCTGGGTCGAGCGGCAGGTAGGCGCCGCCGGCCTTGAGGATGGCGAGAAGGCCGACGATCATCTCCAGCGAGCGCTCGAGACAGATCGCCACCAGCGCCTCGGGCCCCACTCCCAGGCGGCGGAGATGGTGGGCCAGCTCGTCGGCGCGGCCGTCGAGCTGCGCGTAGGTCAGCCCCTCGTCGCCGCAGACCACCGCCACGGCCTCGGGCCTGCGCTCGGCCTGCTCCTCGAACAGCCGATGGATGCAGCGGTCGCGCGGAAAGTCGGCCTCGGTGTCGTTCCACTCGCATGCGACCTGGTGCCGCTCGGCCTCCGTCCAGGGCGTCAGATCGGAGAGAGGCGCCTCGGGCGTGCCGGCGAGCGCGGCCAGCAAGGCCGTGAAGTGGCGGTTGAGGCGGGCGACGGTGGTGGGCTCGAAACGGTCCGCGGCATAGGAGAAGCGCAGCCGCAGCGTGCCCTCTTCGCTGCCGTCGACGACCAGGTCATAGCTCGACATCTCCCGGGTCGATTGCCCGGTCAGGCGCAGCACCCGTGGCGGCGCCCCCGGCTCCTCGCGCCGGGCGGGATACTTTTCGAAGACCAGGAGGCTGTCGAAGAGGTCCTCTCCGGGCCGGAGGCCGGCCTGGTGGCGCACGTCGGACAGCAGGCAGTATTCGTGCTCCCGGATCTCGACGATCTGCCGGTGGAGCCGCGCGACGAGATCGAGGGCCGTCTCGCCGTCGCTCAGGCGGGCCCGCTGCGGGACGGCGTTGATCAGGGGGCCCACCATCTGCTCGACGCCGACGAGCTCGGCGGGACGGCCGGAGACGGTGACGCCAAAGACCACGTCGGAACGGCCGCTGGCGCGGCTCAGCAGGAGGGCCCAGGCGGCCTGGAGCAGCGCGCTCAGCGTCACGCGGTGGGCTCGCGCCCAGGCCTTCAGGCGTTGCGTCTCCTCGGCCGCGAGGGCCTGGTCGAGGTGGACCACCTCCCGGCGCCTTCCCGGCACCGGGAGGTGGTCGCCCGGCAGCGGAGTCGGGGTGGCGAAGCCTTCCAGGTGCCCGCGCCAGAACCGCAGCGCGGCCGTCATGTCCTGCTTGCCGATCCAGGCGATGTAGTCGCGATAGGGGCGGCCGGCCGGCGGCTGCGGCGCCATGCCCGCCGCCAGCGCGTCGCAGGCGCGGAGCAGATCGGCCACCAGCCGGGAGCCGCTCCAGCCGTCGATCACGATGTGGTGGAAGCTGAACACCAGCCGGAAGCTCTCCCCGGCGAGCTGGAAGAGGGCCAGCCGGACCAGAGGCCCCCGGTCGAGCCGGAACGGCTGTTCCCAGTCGCGCCGCCGGTAGCCGGCCATCCTGCGCTCCTGCTCCGGCGGGTCCCACTGCCGCAGTTCCTCGACGTGCAGGGCCGGCCGTTGCCGGGAGAGGACGATCTGGACCGGCTCGTCCACGCCGGCCCAGCGGAAGCGGGTGCGCAGGACCGGATGCGCCTCGACGAGATGGTGGAAGGCGCGCTCGAGCCAGCGGACATCCACCGGTCCTGCCAAAGACAGGTCGCTCTGCGCGGAGTAGATCGGGGATTCCGGCTCCTGCAGCGCATGAAACAGCATTCCCTGCTGGATCGGACCGAGCCGGTAGACGTCCTCCGTCTCCTCCGGCAGCTCGTCGACCTGGCGCTGGGTCAGGCCGGCCAGCGGGAAGTCGGACGGCGTGAAGCCGCGATGGGACGGCTCCAGGCAGAGCTGCAGGACGGCGCGGAGCTCGCCCAGGAAACCGTCGGCCAGGCGCTGGATCGTCGCAGGCCGGTGAAGATGGGTGCTGTAGCCGAAGGCGATGCTCATCCGGCCGCCCACGACCCTGCTCAGCACGTAGAGCGACACCATCCGCCGCGCGCGCGGACTGACCCGTTCGCCCGACGGCTCGGGCGCCAGGCTGAAGCGGCTGCCATCGGCCATCGCATCGAGCTGGCCCAGGTAGTTGAAGGCGAGCTGAGGCCGCGGGCTGCCGTGCAGCGGCCGTGAGCCCTGATAGCAGAGCGGCAGGTATCCGAACCCCCGGTTCGGAATGCGGCGCAGCTGCTCCTTGACGGCCTTGATCTGCGCCGCCGGCGAGCCGCCGGGCTGCACCGGCAGGCGAACCGGAAACATGGTGGTGAACCAGCCGACGGTCCGGCTGAGGTCCACCTCCGGGACGACCTCTTCCCGGCCGTGTCCTTCGACGAGGACGAGCGGGTCCGAGCAGCCCATCCATCCGCAGAGGGCGCGGCCCAGCGCCGTCAGCAGCAGATCGTTCACCTCGGTCCGGTACGCCCGCCGCGCCCGGGTCAGGAGATCGCGGGTCTCTCCGACCGTGAGCTCGACCTGCACCTCGCGCCGGCTGCCCTCGACGTTCTCGCCGCTCCCGTGGTCGGCGGGGATCTCGCCCCCGCCGGCGCTCAGGACCGACAGCCAGTAGTCCAGCTCGCCGGCGACGCAGGCCTCGCCCGCGGCGTCCAGGCGCAACGACCACTCGCGGTAGGAGGTGGTCTTGGCCGGCAGCTCGACCGGCGCCCCCTGGAGCGCCTGCTCGTAGGCGCGGGCGAGCGCCGCGACCAGGATGTGCCAGGACACCGTGTCGATCACGAGGTGATGAGCGACCAGCAGCAGCCGGTCCTCTCCTGCGCCCAGCCGGAACAGCGCGGCCCGGAAGACCGGCCCTGCCACCGGATCGAGCGCGCCCTGCACGCGGGTCGCCTCGGCCGTGAGGCGATCCGCGCCGCCCTCTCCCAGGTCGACGACCTCGATCGCCACCGCCTCGCCGGGGCCCGGGTTCTCCTGCAGCCAGCCGGCCTCGTCGCGAAAGCGCATGCGGAGGGCGTCATGGTGATCGAGCACCGCCTGCAACGCGCGTCTCAGCGCGGCCTCCTCGAGACCCCGGGCGCGCAGCAGCACCGCCTGGTTCCAGTGGTGCTGGTCGCTGAACCGCTGTTCGAAGAACAGGCGCTGGATCGGCAGCAGCGGCACCGGGCCGCAGACCGCCTCCTGGTCGGGCGCCGGGGTCGTGGCTGCGCCGGACGCCAGCGGGGCGATGCCGGCGACGGTCTGATGCGCGAACAGCGCCTGGTGCGAGATCCGGATGCCCTGCTCTCCGAGCCGGGAAGCGATCTGGATGGCGACGATCGAGTCGCCGACGAGATCGAAGAAGTTGTCCTCGACGCCGATCGGCTCCACCCCCAGCACCTGTTGCCAGACGTCGACGATCGCCGTCTCGACCGGGTTGCGCGCCGGCAGGCAGGAGGCTTCCTGCAAGGGCCGGGCGCTGCCCGGCGCGGGCAGGGCGGCGCGGTCCACCTTGCCGCTGGGCGACAGGGGCAGGGCGTCGAGGGTCACGAACTGCGCCGGCACCATGTGCTCCGGCAGCCGCTCGCGCAGGTAGGCGCGCAGCTCGGAGCTGGACGGCGCGCCGGTCCGGCGCCGGTCGTCGAGCACCAGGTAGGCCGCCAAGCGCGGGTGGCCCGCGGGCGGGCGCTCGACCGCAACCGCGGCGCCGCGGACCGCCTCGTGCCCGGCCAGGGCGGCCTCGATCTCTCCGAGCTCGACGCGAAAGCCGCGGATCTTCACCTGCTCGTCGATACGGCCCAGGAACTCGAGGCTGCCGTCCGGCCGGAAGCGGGCCAGATCGCCGCTCCGGTACAGGCGCCGGCCGGGTTCGCAGCCGAAAGGATCGGGGATGAACCTCTCCGCCGTCAGATCGCTGCGGTCGAGATAGCCCCGGGCCAGGCCCGCGCCGCCGATGTGCAGCTCTCCCACCGCGCCGGCGGGAAGGGGCTCCAACCGCGGGTCCAGGACGTAGACCCGGATGTTGGCGATCGGCCGCCCGATCGCCGGTCTCGTGCCGTCGGCGAAGCACTCGGCGACCGTGGACCAGACGGTCGCCTCCGTCGGGCCGTAGGCGTTGAAAAACCGCCGTCCGGCGCTCCAGCGCGCCACGAGGCTGGCCGGGCATGCCTCCCCGGCACAGATGACGGTGCCGAGCGCCGGGAGATCCCCGCCGGGCAGGGACGCCAGCACGGACGGCGGCAGGGTCGCATTGCCGACGCGCCGCGCGCGCAGGAGCCGCTCCAGATCGGAGCCCGAGGTCGCTTCCGCCGGGGCCAGGCAGAGCGCGCCGCCGCGCGCGAGGGCCATGACGATCTCGAAGATCGAGGCGTCGAAGCTCAGCGAGGCAAACTGCAGGACCCGATCGCCCGGTTGGACCCCGAAGACCTCGTGCTGCGCCGCGGCGAGGTTGCAGAGCCCGCGATGGCCCAACATGACACCCTTGGGCTTCCCCGTCGAGCCCGAGGTGTAGATCACGTAGGCGAGATGATCGGCCGTGGCCCCGCGGCCGAGGTTCTCCTCTCCCCCGGCGGCAGCGGCGGCGAGCTCCAGGTCCACGAGCACGGTCGCAGCCCTCGACTCCGGCACCCGTTGCGCCAGGTGCTCCCGGGTGAGCAGGAGAGCCGGCCGCGCGTCTTCCAACATGAAATGCAGGCGCTGCCGCGGATACGACGGATCGAGCGGGAGGTAGCCGCCCCCTGCCTTGAGGATCGCGAGGACGCTCGCCACCATCGCCGGCGAACGCTCCATGAAGATCGCCACCAGGACCTCCGGCCCGACCCCGAGCGCCCGCAGGCGCCGCGCCAGCCGGTTGGCCTGGCCGTTGAGCTCGGCGTAGGTGAGCTGCTCCGTCGCGGTCAGGACCGCCGCTGCGCCGGGCGTGCGCTCCACCTGCGCCTCGAACAGCTCGTGGATGCAGGCATCCTGCGGCACCTGCCGCGCGCTGTCGTTCCACTCGACGACCAGACGGTGACGCTCCATCCCGGTCAAGCCCGTGGATGCCGGGCTCATGGCAGGCCGATCGACTCCGCGGAGGACGGAGGGGAGATGCTGGCAGCCGGAACGGCCTCGGCGGATGCTGCCGCCGGGTGCGGCCGCAGGCTTTCGGCGTACCAGTAGAGCGGCACCGTGGCGAAGGCGACGCAGCCGCTCGCGATCCACGCCGCCGGAATCGAGAAGTGGGACGCGAGGTAGCCCAGGCCCAGGCCGCCGGCCAGCACTCCGGCCCGCATGCACAGCGTCAGGAAGGAGATCAGCGTGGCGCGCTTGTCGGCGGGAATCGCATCGTTGAAGAGCGCCTGGAAGACGGGGCCTGCGAGCCCGCTCAACAGGTAGACGGCCCAGAAGCCCGCGACCGCGCCGCGCAATCCCGCCTGCCGGGCGAGGAGGATGGCGGCGCCGCCGGACAGAGCCGCGGCGAACGCGCTGACCAGCCCGTGGCGCCCGCGCGCCAGCTTGCTGAGCGGCGCGCCCAGCGCCGAGCCCAGGGCCGACAGCACGAACGTGGTGGCGGCGAGCGCTCCGAACAGGCGGGTTTGAGCCGTTCCGCTGTCGAGCAGCCGGGCGAAATGAGGCTGCCAGAAGGCTTCGATGCCCGAGAATGCCAGCGCGGTCAGCGAGGCCGCGGCGATCAGCACGGCGACGAGCCGGTTCCTGAGCCCGAAGGTGACCGCCTGGCGCACGACGGCGGCGATCGCCCTGGCGCCGCCGCTGGCGGCGGAGGTCGCCGTCGCCAGCGGATCCCGCAGCAGGAGAGAGGCGGCCACGACCAGGACCAGCCAGATGGCCAGGGAGAAGACGAGGGGCATGCTCAACCGGGTGAAGACCGCCGGCCCATCCGGCGGCAACCCTGCGAACCATCCCGGAATGAAGCCGCCGGCCAGGGCGCCCAGTCCCACGCCCAGGGCTGCCGCGATCCAGACTTGCGCGAAGGCCTGCTGCAGGTTGGCCTCGGGAGCGACCTCGCGCAGGGAATCCACCAGCAGGGCCTCCGCCGCGCCCGAGAGGAGCGCACGGCTCAGGCCCGAGAGGAGCATGGCGATCGCGAAACCGAGGAACGAGGTCGAGACCAGCGCCACGGCCATGCACGCCGCGCCGGCGCTGAACGACAGCACCAGGACCTTCTTGCGGCCCCAGACGTCGGCCAGGCCGCCCGTCGGCAGCTCGAGGACGACGACGGCGCCGGATTGAACCGCCAGCAGGACGCCGACCTCGAGCAGGCTGATCCCTCGCCCCTGGACGAAGAGAACGATCAGACCCAGAGGCAGGCCGGTCGCGAAGGAATAGATGAAGGCCAGCAGGCTGAAGCTGAGCTTGACCCGGAGAGGTGGAGAGATCACAGCGGATTGACCTCGAAGATGGGGAAATAGGAGTCGATCCTGCCTTCGGCGTAATCGCTGGCCAGCCGCGGGACGTCCTCCCACGCATACACGGTCCCGTTGACGGGCGGCATCCAGCCGGTGCGCTCGCCGAACTCCATGCTCTCCAGGCCTTCGCCATACGTCGAGCCATGCGTATGGACATGGATGTGCCGTTCCATGCACTCCGTCGCCCGCCGGAGCGGCAGCTCCATGCCGCACTTCCAGCCGACCGTGGTGATGACGCCCGAGGTACGCAGGGCCTTCAAGGTGGCGTTGAAGACGGGCTTGCCGATGTTCTCGATGAAGATCGAGACGCCCTCGCCGCCGGTCTCTTCCTTCACCGCCTGGAGAAAGCGGCTCTGCGCTTTCAAGTAGCCCTTCTTGTAATGGAGGTCGGAATGGTATCTCGCCTCATCGAAGTCGAGGCCGTCGAACTGCCGCCGGTCGATCGGTCGAATCCCCATCTGGCGGAGCAGGTCGAGCCGCGCATCCGTGGATGCGATCATCGCGACCTTGCAGCCGTCGAACTTGGCCAGGGCGAGCTCGGCCAGGGCGACGCCCCCTCCCCAGCCCCAGACGTGCGGAGCCGGCGCCTCGTCGTGGCTCATCTGCAGCCGGAAGCTGCCGTAGGCGACCTTCCAGTTCGCCCATGCCGTGCCGTAGCGGACCGGGAATGCCGCCCACTGTTCATAGGAGTGCCGGGTATCGGCGGGGATGGGCAGGACCTGCGACTCCCGCAGCTTGATCTTCTTGGCGAGCACGCCGATGCTCTTGGCACAGTCGTACCCGACGACCGTCAGCATGTTGCCGAACTCGTCCGCGGTGCCGACGGGACCCAGCATGCAGAGATCCCCTTCCTTGACGCCGGTGACGGCCTTGCCGGCTTGGAGAATCCGCACGACGCCCGCATTGCCCATGACGACGGCGGCTTCGCGACGCAGGCGGCAGATGTCGATGGGCCATCTTTCGAGGGCGTGCGACATGTTCCCTTCCCAGCAGCCGAAGATCGGCTCGACGAGGACCTCATCCTCGGTGATGTCCGGAAACGAAAACTCCTCGCGCACGAGCTGGGCCGGCCCGGGCTCGTCGCGCGACCCCTTGTGGAGAACCCATGCCTCGGTGGTGATCGTGCTCATAGACTCCTCTCCGAACGTCCGATCCGGTGTTCAGGACGCGCATCTTGCGGCTCTCGCCGGCAGGCGACGACCTCGCGCGCGGCCTCGACGGCGAGCTCGATATCCCCTTGAGTGATTCCGAAATGTGTCACCGCCCGGATGCGGCCGTGGCCCAGCTCGCCCACGGCGACCCCTCTGTCGCCCAGGGCGTCGACGAACGCGGCGGTGCTCAACCCGGTCTCCGCGAGCTGCCAGAAGACGATGTTCGTCTCCGGCGGCTCAGGGTCCGGGGCGATTCCCTCGATCCCCGCCAGCCCTTCGTACAGCAGCCTGGCGTTGCGGTGGTCCTCGGCAAGACGATCGACCATCCGCTCCAGGGCGTAGATCCCCGCGGCGGCCACGATGCCGGCCTGCCGCATCCCGCCGCCCAGCATCTTGCGCCACCGGCGGGCGCGCTCGACGAAGCCGTGTGACCCGGCGAGGAGCGAGCCGATGGGCGCTGCGAGCCCTTTCGAAAGGCAGAACATGACGGAATCCGCAGGCTCCGCGATCCGGCTGACGTCGATTCCGAGGGCCACCGCCGCGTTGAAGATGCGCGCGCCGTCGAGGTGAAGGGGGATCCCGGTCCGGTCGGCGAAGCGGCGCACGGCAGCCAGATAGCCGCCGCGCAGGACGTGGCCGCCGCTCATGCAGTGCGTGTTCTCGAGGCAGACGACGCCGGGCTCGGCGCATTGCGGGTTCGACGGATCCACCAGCGCCGCCTCGAGATCCTCCACGGAGAGCTCGCCGCCGGCTCGTGTCGGGAGCGGGTGATAGACCAGTCCGCCGAGCGCGCTGGCGCCTCCGGCCTCCCACAGCCAGGCGTCGCTCTGATCGCCCAGCAGGATCTTCCTTCCCCTCTCGCAGTGGGACAGAAAGGCCAGGAGATTCCCCATCGTGCCGCTCGAAACCAGGAGCGCGGCTTCCTTGCCGAGCCTCTCGGCCGCCATCTCCTCCAGGCGATTCACCGTCGGGTCCTCGCCGTAGACGTCGTCCCCCAGCGCGGTGCGCGGGATCTCCTCCAGCATCCCGGAAGGAGGCAGCGTCACCGTGTCGCTGCGCAGGTCGATCCGCGGTCGCGTGGGCTGGGCGGCTGCCATGGTCAGGCCACCTCGTCCCTGGGGAGGGCGGGCTCGATCACCGGCTCCAGGCAGGCGAGGGCCGCGTCGGCCTCGGCAAGGACCCGGTCGGCGTCCGGACCGCTGACGATGACGTGGCCGAGGCGGTGGGTGGCGTCTTCAGCCGGCTGCACCTCGTCGCCGGGGCGCTTGCCGAGGCTCACCTCCCGCACTCCGGGCAGCCGGCGCGCCTCCTCGGCGCCGCGGATGGCGGCGAGACGGCCACGGCGCGGCGCGGTCAGGAAGCGGATGGAAGACCACTCTGCCCGGCGCGGGACGAAGTCCACGGCGCGCCCCGTGAGCTGGGCGAACAGGATCCCTACCAGATCGATGCCGCGGGCGTGAAAGACCAGCTCGGGGATCATCCCCCCGGCCAGCCGCGGATTGACCTCGACGATCACCGGTCCCGCGGAGGTCAGGCGAACCTCCGTGTGCGCGGGGCCGAAGTCGTAGCCCAGCGCGTCGAGGCCGGCGAGCACCGCCCCGATCAACCGGCTTTCCTGCTGCGGCTCGATCCGGCTCGGAAAGTCATGGCCCAGCTCGACGAACAGCGGCGGGTCGGAAAGGTGCTTGGTGGTGACGCCCACCACCTGCGTGCGGCCCCGCTCCAGCGTCACGGTCTCGACGCTGTACTCCGGCCCCTCGAGCAGGCTCTCGATCAGGACCCTCCCGTCGACGGGCTGCTGGCGGGCATTCTCGCGCCAGCCGTGGATCTCGCGGAAGTGGGCGAGGAGCTCGTCCGCGCCGTAGACCTGCCGGACCCCCTTGCTCGAGCTCTCGGTGAGCGGCTTGAGCACGCAGGGATACGCGACCTCCTGGCTCGCGCTCCAGGCCTCCTCCAGGGAGGAGAGCACGCGGAAACCGGGAACCGGGAGGCCGGCCCGCCGGAGAGCCTGCCGTGTCGCATGCTTGTCGCGGCAGGCGCGGGCAGCCCCGGGATCGAGATAGCGCAAGCCGCAACGGGCCGCGGCCTCGGCCACGATGGTCACGTAGTAATCGGAAAAGGTCAGCAGGGCGTCGACCGGATGCCGGCGGCGGATCTCCTCGACCTGCCGGGTCACCTCCTCGGGATCGTTCGTCTCGACGGCCAGCACGGCAAGGCGCGGCGCGGCGGCGGCGAGAAAGCCGTACTTCCCGGGCTCGCGTGCCAGGAAGGTCACCGCCTCGCCCTCCCGCAAGAGGCGCTCCACGGCGGCACGCCCCGTGCCGGTCGTGTTGCTCTCGACGATCACGAAGTGCAGCATCGCAACCTCACGCCAGACCCAGCTCCAGGGCCAGCTCGGCCGTCCTGGGCGTCTCCGCGGCATGGTAGGGACAGGACCGGTCGTGCGGCAGCTCGGCGTAGCTCCAGCGCTCGGCCGTGTCGACGCCGTAGCGGATGCGCACCGGCTCCGCCGCGTGCCCCTGGAGGCCGTGCTCGCTCAGGAACGAATCGGAATAGATGGTTTCGCTGTACCGGTCGCCGCGGTCCGGCAGGATCGCCACGACGTTCTGCCTGGGTCCCAGGCGGCTGGCGACCCAGGAGGCCACGACGTAGACGGCCCCGGAGGAGCCGCCGCCGAAGATCCCCTCCCTCCTGGCCAGCTCCCAGCAACCGGCAAAGGCTTCGCCGTCGGAGATCCAGTGGACCTCGTCGACGACTGCGTAATCCAGGTTGCCCGGGATGATGTTGTTCCCATGGCCGCTCTGCAGCCGCCGCTTCACCGGCTGGTGGAAGAGGGAAGACCCCACCGCGTCCACGGCCACCACGCGCAGGTCCGGCAGCCTCCTCTTGAGGCTGTGCGCGGTACCGCTGAGCGACCCGCCGCTGCCGACCGCGCCGACCAGCACCGCCACATCCTGCAGAGCGGCGAGCAGCTCGTCCGCCATCCGCAGCTCGTAGCTGGCGGCGTTGCTCGGGTTGTCGTACTGGCGGGTCCAGACCGCCGTGGGGTTCTCACGCAGGATCTGGCCGAGCCTCTCCAGACGCGAGAGCTGCCAGCCTCCCGTGGGGTGATACGAGTCCACCACCTCGACCTCCGCCCCGAGGGCGCGGAGCTTCGCACGGGTCATGGGGTCGAGGCGCGGATCGCTCACGATGATCACCCGGTATCCCTTCAGCGCGCCGACGCGGGCCAGGCCCTCGGCCATCGTGCCGGAGGAGCTCTCCACGATGACGCCGCCCGGGAGCAACAGGCCGGCGGCCTCCGCGTCCTCGACCATCTGGAGGGCCACGCGATCCTTCATCCCGCCCGGCAGCGCCAGCTCGAGCTTCGCCCACAGCCGGTCGCACAGGCTCTCGGCCGACCGCCCGTGCAGGGCGACCAGGGGGCTGTCGCGCATCAGCTCCAGGACGGAGCTCACCTTTCTCATCGGTAGTTCGCCACCTCGTGCCAAGCGGTCACCTTGAGGTCCTCCATGAAGCGCAGCACGCGCTCCCGGATTTGCGGGAAATCCGGCCTGCCCGGGTCGAGGAGGATGCCGAGCAGCGATCCGCTGTGCGCCACCAGCAGACCGTCGGCCCCCAGGAGCTCCACCGCGTTGCGGAGCTCCTCGAACAGAGGCTTGGGGAGCAGCGCCTGATTGATCTCGGCGCTGATCATGCCGGCCTGCCCGAGGATTCTCACGTTCACCGTCCGGCTCGACTCCCGCACCATCCGCCAGGCTGTCCGGAGCTTCCGCTCCGCCTCCGCCGAGTACCGGAACTGGAGCCGGTACTTGTCGAAGGCGACCGTGTCCACCCCGTCTCCGCAAAGGACCACGATGGCGTGGAAGCGCGGCAGCGGTCCGAAGGCCTCCAGGAGCCGGCCTTCGCGGTGCGCGTACGCGACCGATCCGGCGTACATGGAGCCGTCGGTAGGCTCGATGGAGCTGGCGATCCGGGAGATCGTCTCGGGGCTCACGCGCCTGTGCCAGGCGGCGGCCGCGGCACGGATGCTGGCCACGATGTCCGCCGTGCTGGTGCCGAAGCCGAGGGAGGACTGCATCCCGGTGTGGACCCGGAGCAGGCCGCGCAGCGGCAGTTGCTGGTCGGCGATATAGCGACGGACCGCCTGCAGAGACTTGACGCAGTGGGCGGGCTCGACGGCGATGCCGTCGCGCGACAGGTCGGCGATGAACTCCGCCCGGGACTCGAGCGTGATGGGAGCCGTGATGAGGAAATGGGGGCCGTCGCCGACCTTCCCCTGGACACACTCTCCCAGGACCAGGGGACACGAGCCGGTTCCCAGGCCCGGTTCGTCAGCCTCTGCAGGAGGATGCTGCTCGCCGCTGAGAAGAGTCATCACCCACGCTCCTCGCTCACGCCTGGACCAGCTCCCGGACCGCTGCCCGGAGCCGTTCGTCGGCCTTGTCCAGCCTCTCTCTCCAGGCGCGGACCTCGTCTTCCAGCCGCTGCTTTTCCCCGGCGAGCCTCGCGAGCTGCGCCGCAACCGACGACGGCGCCGGCCCTCCTCCATGCCGGGCCGCAAGCAGGCTCTTCTCCGCATCGAGCGCCTCGAGGAGCCCGTCGCTCAAGGCCAGGGGCTGGCCCGTCAAATCGCGCAGGATCTCCTCCAGCAGCCTCCGTGCTCCCGCGGACGAAAGCTCATCCCCGGCGGGCAGCACCCGCGCCAGACGCCCCACGGCCGTATGGGCCGTCCGGAACGCCAGACCATGCTGGGCCACCAGGCCGTCGGCGAGGGCGGTCATGGTGACGTCAGCGCCGTCGAGGAACCTGCGCATCCGGGCCGGGTTCACCTCGATGTTCTCCACCAGGAGCCGGGTGAGCCGTGTGGCCTTCTCGATCGCATCGAGCGCCGGCCAGACATGGGCGGTCGCCTCTGCGCTCACCTCGACGCCATTGCTGAACGGCGTGTTCTTCATGCCCATCAACACGTTCATCAGCGCGCCTGCCGGATGGATCGCCTGGCCGCGGATGTCCTCCCAGACGTAGGCGTTGCGCTTCTGCGGCATGGTCGAGCTGGTGCTCACCAGGGCGTCCGGCCAGTCCAGGAAGCCGTAGGCATGGCTGGCCCAGAGCTGGAAATCCGTGGCCCACCGGGTCAGCGTGACGCCGAAGCTCGCGAGCCCGGCGAGCACTGCCGCCAGGTAGTCGCGCGAGGCCACTGCGTCGAGAGAGTTGTCGGCGACCTCCTGGAATCCGAGCAGCCCGGCCACCAGCGAGCGGTCGATGGGAAACGAGGTCCCGCTTCCCGTGACGGCACCCATGGGACAGCGGTCCACGCCGTGCAGGGCCGCGGCGACCGCCGCGAGAGAGCGCAACAGCTCTGAAGCCATCCCTGCGAGGTAATGCGCCAGCGTCGTCGGCTGTGCCGGCTGGAGATGGGTGAAGGCGCTCATCACGGTATGGAGCTGCCCACCGGCGAGATCGAGGGCCGCCGCTACCGATCGCAGCCCTTCGTCGAGGAATTCAAGAATCCGTACCCGCAGCCGCATGCGGGTGACCGTGGCATTGATGTCGTTGCGGCTGCGTGCTACGTGCGCCGCCCCGCCCGTGTGAGCGCCGAGCTTGTCAATGTAATGCTGTTCATAAAGGAAGAACAATCCACGGTGCGCCGGCGGCGGATCGAGAATTTTCTCTCCGCACAGGAAACCCTTTTCCAGATCCTGATTGACGACAAGCAGATCGCGGGCAACGTCGATTTCGAGAATCCCCGCGTGCGCGAGCATTACAACATGGGCGGCATCTATCCTCAGGAGATGAGGCAGTACGTTCCTGAGATCCTGGGAAATTTGAGGTTTATAAAGAAGCGCGAGGAGGGTTGGGTCAGGCGGTTTGGAGAGACGGCCTGTCTCTCCGGCCGCGGGGAAGGGCTGCGTTCCACCCTTCATTTCATTTATGGTCACAATATCCAGCTTAGGCCGTCCTAGCATCGGCTGTCTGTCAACCAGTTGACAGACGGCTGTCGACTAGCTGCCAACGCCGGCAATTGACCTGATGAGCCCGGGAATCGGTCTAATTGTGGTGCGTCAGAAGATCCAGCGCCTTCTGCGAAAGAACGAACGAGCGCTTCTTGCGCCGGATGAGCCCGCGCTCGGCGGTCTCCTTCAGAATCTTGGAGGTCCACTGACGCGAGCAGCCGATGGAGTCGGCGAGGTCTTGAACGGTGCCGGGCAGATCGAAGTGGATCTCGCGCGCCTTCGTCCTGGCGGGACCGCCGATCTCCAGCAGCGTGCGCAACAGCCGTCGTTCCGGCGAGTCGCAGTTGATCCCGATCAGCTTCTGCAGAGCATCCTGGGCATGCCGGCTGAGGATGAGCAGCATTTCGGCGGCCAGGGCGGAGCTGGCGAGCATCGACTGTACGAAATCTTTCTTCGCCACGTAATGCAGCTCGCCCTCCTTGATCACTTTGGCCGTGCGTTGATAAGGAAGGTTGAGCAGGGTCTCGACCAGGCAGATGACCCCTCCAGGCTGGATGAAGCTCACGGCCGTGTACTTGCCGCTGGCATGAAGATAGAACAGTTTGAGGCTCGCCGAGCGGTTTATGAAGAGACCGTGGGCCGGCTCGCCTTGCTCGGCGAGCGTCGCACCCCGGCTGTAGTACCGGAGCTGCTGGACCTTTTGCAAGATTTCCCATTCCGGCCCAGGCAGGCCCTGGCCGGCACGATCGGAGGAGCCTGCGCGGTCCTGAGGATGAGGGGCGCCCTTCATTGCTTTCCTGGACGGAGTTGACACATTCAATCTCAATGTTTTTCCTCGTTACTCTAAACTTGCTATTATGAACCTCCTCTTCCAGATGCACCCCCACCCTTTGAGGTAGGTCCAAGTGCATGTCAGGGTGGGCTCTGGCCGGGTTGCCCAGCGGGTACCTGCTCAGCCAGGTCTGAGAAAAACTTTTCTATCCGAGCCTCTGAAGGAGCGGTCCCGCGGGGCCGCTCCTCTTCGTTCGGACAGGCATCGGCCTCCGGAAACCAGCGCAGCTCATCGGCCTGGCGGCCCAGGTCCGTCGAGCCGCAGCAGCGGACGAGCTGTTTGTAGAAGCGGTCGGCGGCCTTGGGATCGCTGTGCTCGATCCAGCTCCCGGCGGTGGCGAGCATGCCGGCCTTCTCGTCGCCGGAGGGCAGCAGGCCCGCCGCTTCCCAGGCGAGGTCGGCGGCGCGGTAGCGATAGTGGAAGCGCTTCCAGGGGCTCACCCGGTTGCGCTGCACCCGGGCGGCTTCGTCGGGGCTCTCGCGGAGGATCCGGTTCTCGCGGCGGCTGTCGCGGGTGTCGGAGGTCCAGGCGCCCACCTCGTAGGCGCCGTCCACCAGCGTCCAGTCGGGCTCGATCTCGGTGCCGGTGAGCTCCATGCCCTGGCGGCGGGTCAGGCAGGCGGCCTGGAAGAGCTCCCGGCTGCGCTCGGCGGCGGAACGCTTGCGGTCGCGGCCCGCGTCGAGATGCCCGGCCAGCCGCTCCAGCGTCGGACGGTGCTCGGCCGGCAGATAGGCCGCGGCATCGCGGAGCCGCCCTTCGCGGGCCAGGCGCCGGCCCAGGAGGTAGCGCATGGTCCGGGCGAGGCGCTCCGGCGCAGGCGCGGTGTAGCCGCCCACGAGGACGGGCTCCCATTCGTCGCCGGTGGGCGGGCGGTACTTCGCCGCCAGCTCCGCCGGCCAGGTGGTGTCCACATAGGCCTTCAGCTCGTCGAGCGCGAGCACCTGTTCGGCCAGGTAGGCGGCGTCCATCCAGTAGCCGGCGCGCAGGAAGCGGTCGAGCGCGCCGGTGTAGTCCTTCCGGGTGACGCGGATCACGGCCTCCTCGCCGAGGGCCCGCTGGGGCGCGGCCAGGACCTCTTCCGTCTCGTGGACGATCTCCATGGCTTCTGCCATGTCGATCCCGAGGTCCGGGAGGTCGCGGGCGGCCGCGGCGAGGAGGTCGCGGGCCTCGTCCAGCTTGCCGTCGCGCAGCAGCAGGCGGGCGCGGACCCACTTCGCGATCGGCGTCTGCTCCTGCGCGCGGTCGAGCCAGGCCGCGGCGTCGGCGAAGTCGCCGTTCAGATAGGCGGCCCAGGCGAGGCGGTCGGCGCCCTTGACGTCGCGGACGTCCGCGGCTGCGAGCGCTTCTTTCCAGGCGTCGAGGCCCTCGGGATTGCGGGAGACGATCCAGGTCGTGAAGATCGCCCTGGCTTCCGGATTCCCGGCGACGCGGGCCAGGGCTTCGGGCCTGGCCAGGAGGCCGGCGCACGTGAGCCGCAGCGAGGTCAGGGCGCCGGGATCGCCGGTCCGCGCCTGGTGCGCGTAGAGGATGAGGGCGCGGGCGTAGCGGTCCTGGCCGAGCTCGGCATAGGCCTCCCAGCCGAGGCTGGAGGCGGCGAGGCCCAGGGTGTCCTCGAAGCCCTGGTTGGCGAGGTCGCGGGTGAGCTGGAACGACTTCACCGCGCGGTCCGGATTGCCGGGAATGCTGGCCCTGCCGATCATGAAGGCCGCCCAGGTGGAGCGGAAGCGCCGCTCTGCCGCAGGCCGCCGGAGCAGCCGCTCCCACACCCGGACCGCGTCGCCGTCACGCCCCTCGTGGTACGCGATCGCCCCTTCGAGATAGTCGGCGAACTCGGGCAGCAGCGGCTGGGGGACGGCCAGGCCGGAGGACGGCATGGAACGGCCCGGCTTGGTGCCGGCGGCCAGGTACTCCTCGCGGGCCGCCCGCACGCGGGCGAGGTCCTGCCGGAGCCGCACGACGCTGTCCATGACCTTCACCCGGAGAATGGTCCAGGTGCCGTGGACTTCCATCGCCTCCGCCAGGTCCTTGCGCTCGGCCGCGAGCACCTCGGCGTCGTAGCCGTCCGGGCTCGACACGGCTCGCGAAGGCGGCGCGGCGTAGGCTAGATCGAGCTGGCCGATCTCCGTCGCGAGCTTTCCCGTGAAGCCCGTGAAGAACGTCTCGTCCGAGCCCAGGATCCAGTTGGGGAGATAGGGCGCGCAGGCCCAGAGGACCGGGACGGCGATCAGGAGCGCGGCGGCGATCGGCAGCAGCTTAAGGAGAGGACGGGATGTCAACGTGAACCTCCGTGGACCTTTGGAAGCGCAGCCAGGCGATCGTCCGCCGCTCCCCGGGCCGCAACCCGCGGATCGGTGCGGGGCTCTCCAGCCGGGCCTCGCGCGGACCCGTCGGGCGGAGCCTGTATCCGAATAGACCGTCGGCGGCGATGAGCGTATCCGATTCCCAGCGCAGATCGACAGGGGAGGGCAGCGGCACCTCCGCTTCGCCGGTGTTGAGGACGCCGATCTCGACCAGGGCGGGGCTCGGACGGCGCAGCGCGGTCCGCACCTCCCGCCGGGGAGCGCGGCCGGCCATCACGGCGTCGAGCGTCGCCCGCGGCCAGTTGTGGGTCTCGGACGCGACCGGGAGCCGGTACCAGACCAGTCCCGCGAGCTCGGGCGGCCGGTCGGCGGTCCAGCGCCGCACCAGTGCGGCCATGGCCCGGGGATCGGCCGCGACCTCGGTGCCGGCCCGCTCGGCAGAAAGGCCGACGACGTTGCCCCGGCGGTCGAAGACGGCGCCGTAGGCGTAGGTCGGCAGCGCGACCCGGAACGGCCGCCCGGCCTTCGCGGCGTCCTCGACCGCCCGTGCCGCCTCGCCGGGATCGACGAGGTCGATCCGCTGGCCGGGCCGGGACGGGGTGCGGAGCGAGTGGACCTGGAGGACGACCCCGTCCGTGCTGCGGGAGAGCCTGCGGAACGCCCGCTCCTGACGCAGCCAGGTGGGGAGGGCGGTGACCGTGACCGGCGCGGGCGCCACGGCTTTCCGCACGGCCTCGACGAGCACGGGATAGTCGGCGAGCTTGGACTCGGGGCAGTCGTAGTCGAGCTGGATCTCCCGCGGGGCGAAGCCGTGGGCGCGCGCCTCCCGGGCCAGCGTCCCGGCGAGATCGGCGAGGCGGCGGACGGTCTCCGGATCGTCCGCGAAGCGGCCGGTGCCGCCGCCCCAGCCCTGGAAGCGGCCGATGCGGAGCGCGATCCCCACCGGCCGGCCGGAGCTCCGCAGCGTCTGCCAGTCGATCCCTACCCGGAAGACACGGACCGGGGACTGGGAGAGGTCGATCTCCGCGGCGAGCACCGTCAACCCCGCGAAGCCCGACGCCTGGCCCACCGCCTCGCGCACGGCCGGGGTCCATGCCCGCTGCCAGACGTAGGCCTCCTGAGGCAGCGGACCGGCGGCGCGCTCCCGCGCCGGGCAGGCGAGGACCAGGACGCCGGCGGCCGCGGCGAGGAGCAGACGGAACGGGGGGCGCACCCGGATAGGATAAGCCCAGATCTCCACGCTGTCCGGAAGTCAGTCACGATCGCGCGTGAATGCGTTGGACGGAATTGCAAGCTTCTGGTACAAGAGCGTAACTTTTTGACCGGGAGCCTCGACATGCCTCGCGCCATCGTCCTGACCGGGATGCACCGGTCCGGAACCTCTCTGCTGGCCGGGCGGTTGCGGACCTGGCTGAAGAGGCTCAGGCCTGTCCCCGCGCCAGCCGTTCCAGCAGGCTCATCCGCTCTTTCGGATCGGGCGGGAGCTCTCCCGAGCTGAGGCAGCGGCCGTCGCGGACGGTCAGGGCCCGGTCCGCGAGCGGCGCGAACGGCTCGATGTCGTGCGAGACCACCACCACGGCGGCGCCCGCTGCCAGGCGGTCCCGGATCCAGGCCAGGATGTCCTCCCGGGCGCCGCGATCCATGGCTTCCAGAGGCTCGTCGAGGAGCAGATGCCCCGGCGTGCCGATGCGCGCCGCGGCGAGCACCGCCCGGCGCCGCTGGCCCATGGACAGCTCCCGCACCGAGCGGTGCGCCAGGCGGTCGAGCCCGACGAGCGCGAGCGCCTGCTCCGCAGCCTGGCGCGGCTCGCCGCGCAACCGGCAGACCAGGCCGAGGATCTCCCGCACCGTGGCGTACGGGGTCAGGTCCGGCTGCTCCGGCACGTAGGCGAGCGTCCGCCGCGCCTCCGCCTCGTCGGTCCACAGATCGCGGCCGTCCACCTCGACTCTTCCCTGGTCGGGCCGCTCGACACCCGCCGCGATCTTCAGAAGCGTGCTCTTGCCGCAGCCGTTCGGCCCCAGGAGCAGCGTGAGCCCCGCGGCGATCTCCACGCTCACCTCCGACAGGACCGGCTCGCCGTCGCGGTAGGAAAACCCCACCTGCTGGAAGTGGATCATCCCGAGCTCCAGGACTGGGGATCGCCGACGGCCAGGTGGTGGATCTCCTGCCAGCGGCTGACCTTCTGCCGCCGCTCGCGCTCGGCCGCGGCCCGCACGGCGAAGGGCGACCCGAGCAGGGCGAGGACCGAGACCCAGGGGAGGAGGGCGACGGCCGCGGCGAGGAGCATCCCCTCGATCAGGATCTCGCCCGAGGCCCCGGTCCGGCGCTCCGGAGCGCGGCGCACCGCCCCGGCTGTCCGCGCGGCTAAAAGCGGGATCTCCAGGAGGACCGCGACGGCCGCGAGCGGCTCGATCCCGGCGGTGAGGAGGACGAGTGGGAGCGCGTGCGCTCCGAGAAAGACGCTGTCGAAGAGCACGCGCCGCCGGGCCGTCCAGGGCAGCGAGCGCGACCAGGGCCAGGCCGGACGACGGACGGCCAGGCTCTCGCCCAGGCCCGAGAGGAGCAGGACCACGGCCGTGCCGCCGCCGAGGAGCGCTCCCAGCCGGACGTGGACCGGGGCGAGCTCGTTGTTGCGCACGAAGAGCAGAGCAGCGCCGAGAGGGAGCAGGCCGGTCAGGTACGCGCCCAGGAGCGAGCCGCCGAGCGCGCGCCAGGCGATCCGCGCCTCCAGCCAGCGGCCCGTCCCGCGCCGGGCGAAACGGATCCCCGGCGGCGCCTTGCGCAGCGGTCCGGCGATCGCGTCCGAGGCGAGCAGCAGCGCGGCCCCGGCGACGACCGGCAGCCATCCGCCGGAAAAGGGCCCAAAGAAGGGGACATACGCGGCGACGAGGGCCACCGCTCGGGCCAGGGGGCGGACCGGCATCGCGGCGAGCGCCGCGGCCGGCAGGGCCACGAGCAGGCCGGCGAGGCTGGGCCGGGGATCGGCCCCGTTCTGCGCCGCCGCGGCGGCACAGAAGAGAAGCAGGAGGAGGAGCGAGCCCTGGGCCGCGGCGATG
>JBJMGZ010000591.1:0-4785 GCA_045807605.1 Thermoanaerobaculia bacterium
CTACCGCGCCGACGACCTGCGCGAGCCCGGCGCCCTGGAGCAGGAGGGGGCCGATTTCTCCCGCGCCCAGTACGGCTTCACCGTGGGTGGTCCGATCGTCCAGGACCGCACCCACTACTTCGCCTCCTTCGAGCAGGTCAACGAGGACAACGTCGCCTTCTTCCGGCCGGGCGGCGCCTTCGCCTCGCAGGCCGACGACGTGGAGCACCCCTTCGACCAGACGCTCGGCTTCGCCAAGCTCGACTTCATCGCGAGCGAGGCGCACACGCTGTCGGCCAACCTGGCCTATGAGAAGTACGAGGAGGAGAACTTCCGCGTCGGCGGCGTGGCCTCGGTCGCCTACGGCCAGCAGCTCAACCGGGACAATTGGAATCTCACATTGGAGGACCTCGGCGTGCTCGGCAGCCGCGGCTTGAACGAGCTGCGCCTGCAGGCCGGCACGCGCAAGTACGAGGAGCCGACGAACTCGAACGCCGTGTCCGAGTGGTTCTCCTCGGGCAACACGCTGCAGACCGGCTCGAACATCCTCGGCGACCTGCTCGGCGACGGCGACATGTACGAGCTGCGCGACACCTTCCATTGGAACCTCGAAGGGCGGGGCAGCCATGACGTGAAGCTCGGCGCCTCGATCCTCTACGCGGACGACCGCCTGCGGATCGACACGTTCCAGGAGGGTCTCTTCACCTACCTGGGCGACACCCGCGCGTTCCCGATCGCCTACATCTACGGCGAGGGCTCGGGCGACGTCAGCCTCGACACGACCCGCTATGCCGCGTTCGTCCAGGACGAGTGGCGTCCGCGGCCGAACCTGTCGGTCAACGTGGGCCTGCGCTATGACCTAGACGACGGCGGCAACAACCCCGGCTTCACCCATCCGCTGGTGACGAAGCCGCGCGAGAAGGACACCAACGACTTCCAGCCGCGTTTCGCGCTCTCGTGGGACCCGTCCTCGAACGGCCGCGACGTGTTCCGCGCCGGCGTGGGGATGTTCAACGGCCGCTACCTGCTCGTGCCGGCGCTCACCGAGCTGCAGCAGAACGGCTTCCGGGGCGGCCGGATCACGCGCACGCGGGTCAACGGCCTGCTCTTCGGCCTCAACACGCCGCCGTTCGTGCTCGACCCGAACAACCCGACGAAGACCGGCATCGCGCTCAACCCGGACATCTCGCTGATGGCCCCCGAGCTGGAGACGCCGGAGTCGGTGCAGGCGAGCGCGGGCTGGACCCACGGCTTCGGAGCCAGCCGCTTCTTCCTCGACACCGAGGCGGTCTATTCCGAGGGCGACAACGAGATCGTCATCCGCGACGTGAACTTCGGCGGCAACGCCAGCCCGGTGCGTCTGAACCGGAGCTACAACCAGATCAACATGTACACCAACGAGGGGCGGTCGGAGTACAAGGCGCTCATCCTGCGCCTGAACGGCACGATGCGTCAGGCCGATCTCGTCACCGCGGCGGTGACCTTCGCGGACAAGAAGAACATCTCGGACGACTTCAGCCCCGAGTTCCCCTTCGGCTATCCGAACGATCCGTCGAACATCGACGCCGAGTACGGCCGCAGCCGGGCCGACGAGCGCTACCGCGTGGTGATGACCGGCATCTTCCACATGCCGTGGCAGGTGACGCTCGCGCCGATCTACGAGTACGGCTCGGGCCAGCCCTGGAACCACCGGCTGGGCTACGACTTCAACGGCGACGGCAAGAACTCAGACCGCCCCGCCGGCGTGGATCGCAACTCCGAGGACGGGCCCACGTTCAAACAGCTCAGCCTGCGCCTGACCAAGGGCTTCACCCTGCTCGGCGACAACCGGCTGGACCTGATCGTGGAGGGCTTCAACGTCCTCGACAACACCAACTACGACGTCAACTCGATCGACACCGCCGAGTTCCTCTCGGGTCCGACGCTGGCGAACCCGGCGCTGCCGTTCCGGGCGAATCCCAACTTCGGCCGCTTCCGGGCCACGCTGCCCGGCCGGGAGATCCAGCTCGGGCTGAAGTGGGTGTTCTAGTGCCGGAGCGGGTGGTCCTCGTCACGGGCGCGGCCGCCGGGATCGGCCGCGCCACCGCCCGCCGCTTCGCCCGCAACGGCGACCGCGTCGCCGCCTGGGACGTCAGCGAGGCGGATGCCGCCGATGCCGCCGATACCGCCGATACCGCTGACGTCCTCTTCCAGAAGGTGGACGTGACCGATGCCGCCTCCGTCGAGGGGGCGGTGGCCAAGGTGATGGCGCGCTGGGGACGGATCGACGTGCTGGTCAACAACGCGGGCATCGTCAAGGACGGCCAGCTCGTCAAATGGAAGGACGGCCAGAAGGTTGGCGAGATGAGCGAGGCCGTCTTCGACGCGGTGGTCTCGGTCAACCTGAAAGGGGTCTTCCTCTGCACCCGCGCCGTGGCGCCGCACCTGATCGCAGGGGGGCGGGGAGGGGTGATCCTCAACGCCTCGTCCGTGGTCGGCCTGTACGGCAACTTCGGGCAGACGAACTACGCCGCGACCAAGGCGGCGGTGGTCAACATGACCCGCACCTGGTCGCGCGAGCTGGGCCGCTACGGCATCCGGGTCAACGCGGTGGCGCCCGGGTTCATCGCCACCGAGATGGTCAAGGCCATGCCGGAGAAGGTGCTGGCCGGGATGGTCGAGCACACGCCGATCGGCCGCATGGGCCAGCCCGAGGACGTCGCCGAGGCCTACTTCTGGCTCGCCTCGGACGGGGCTTCCTTCATCAGCGGCACCGTGCTCTCGGTCGATGGCGGACTGGTGATCGGGACCTGATGATCCCGCACGGCGATCTCCTGGGTGAGCGCGCCCGCCTGACGCCGGACAAGACCGCGCTGGTCTACGTCCCGACGGGCGAGCGCTTCAACTATGGCGAGCTGGACGAGCGCGCCGTGCGCATGGCGCGGATCTGGCGCGATCTCGGTCTCCGCAAGGGGGACCGGGTCGCGCTGCTCGCGGACAACCGGCCGGAGATCCTCGACGCCTTCTTCGCCGCGCCCAAGTCGGGCGTGATCTTCGTGCCTCTCGGAACGCGGCTGACCGCCCGCGAGATGGCCGGCATTCTGGCCGACGCGGCGCCCTCGGCGTTCTTCCATGGCGCGGAGCACGCGGACAAGGCGGCCGAGCTGCGGGAGCTCGTCGCGATTCCCCATTGGGTGTCTCTCGAAGATCTGCCGGAGCCGGCCGGCTCCTTCCAGCCGGAGGCGAGCGATCCCGAGGACCTCTGGTGCCTGCTCTATACCTCCGGCACGACGGGCAGGCCCAAGGGGGTGATGCTGCCGTACCGGATGATCGTCTGGAACGGCTGCAACACCGTGCTCGGCTGGCAGCTCCGGGAGGACGACGTCAGCCCGATCTTCACGCCGCTCTACCACGCGGGCGGTCTCGGAGCGTTCCTGGTGCCGATGGTCACCATCGGTGGCACGGTGATCCTCCATCGCGGCTTCGACGCCGCCGAGGTCTGGCGCACGATCGAGGCCGAGGGGGCCACGGTCGTGCTGGGCGTTCCGACCATCTGGCAGATGCTGGCCGAGGCGCCGGAATTCAGGACCGTAAATCTTTCCAAAGTGCGCTGGCTGATCAGCGGCGGCGCGCCGCTCCCCACCTGGATCATCGAGACCTACCAGCGCCGCGGCGTGACCTTCAAGCAGGGCTACGGCATGACCGAGGTGGGGGTGAACTGCTTCTCGATGACGGTCGAGGAGTCGGCGCGCCATCCCGGCTCGATCGGCAAGCCGCTGATGTTCACCGAGACGCGCCTCGAGGACGTTCAGGGCGAGGTGGGGGAGCTGCTGATCCGCGGACCCCACGTCTGCCGCGGCTACTGGAACAATCCGGAAGCCACGGCCGCGGCCCTGGATGCCGAGGGCTGGTTCCACACCGGCGACCTCGCGCGTCGCGATGCTCAAGGCTTCCACTGGATCGCCGGCCGCAAGAAGGACATGATCATCAGCGGCGGCGTGAACGTCTATCCCGCGGAGATCGAGGGGGAGCTGGTGCTCCACCCCGGCGTGCGGGACGCCGCCGTGGTCGGGGTCCCGCATCCGACCTGGGGCGAGATGGGCGTCGCCTTCGTGGTGCCGGGCGCCGAGGCTCCGACCGCCGAGGACCTGTCCGCGTTCCTGGGAGGGCGGCTGGCGAAGTACAAGATCCCCCGCGAATTCCGCTTCGTGGACAGCCTGCCGCGCACCGCCTACGGCAAGGTGGTGAAGGGGGAGCTGCGGCAGCGGTATCTGGCGGGAGTGGAGGAAGGATGCTGACCTATCGAACCGACGGCGAGGGCGAGCCGGTGCTGCTGCTCAACGGCGGCATGATGACCCTCGCGGCCTGGGAGCCGGTCGCCGCCATCCTGGCGAAGCGCTTCCAGGTGGTCCGCTGCGACCTGCGCGGCCAGCTCCTGTCTCCGGGCGAGCCCGAGCCGAGGATGGAGGCCCACGTGCGGGACCTGGTGGAGCTGCTCGACGGGATCGGGCTCGAACGCGTCCATGTCGCCGGCACTTCCTACGGTGGGCTGGTGGGGCTGCTGTTCGCCGCCCTCCATCCCGAGCGCACGGCTTCGCTCGCCGTGATCGGCTCGACCGGCCGGATCACGCCGGAGTTCTGGGAATCCTCGGCCCGCTGCCGGGAGCTCGCGCTGGAAGGGGCGGCGGGCGGCGACGGCGGCCGGGTCCTGGAGTACATCCTCGCCGGCACCTACACGCCGGAGTACCTGGAGAGGCAGGCGCCGGTCCTGGCCTACCACCGCCAGTGGATCGCGGCGCTGCCCGCGGTCTGGTTCCGCGGCCTGGC